>JAUVXM010000095.1 GCA_030603565.1 Candidatus Aminicenantota bacterium | reverse complement strand
TTTATCCTGGTTTCCGGCTTGGCCGTCATCCCGGACTCCGATCCGGGACGGAATGACGATGCTTAAACTCGCCGGAATGACGATTAGCCCTGTTTTTCCTGGTTTTATTTACCATTTACTATTTACTATTTACTATTTACCATTTACCATTCACCATTTACCATTTACCATTTACCATTCACCATTTACCATTCACCATTCACCATTTACCATTTACCATTTACCATTCACCATTTACTATTTACTATTTACCATTCACCATTTACCATTCACCATTTAATTAGTATTATACAGATCGACATTTTTTTTAAATAGTTCAAAAGGAGGATAACATGTTCACTATATTAAATAATGGAGAGGTCTTCTCTCCCCTGCCGCTTGGGGTAAAAGACATTCTTATTGCAGGAGGTAAAATAGCAGCAGTTAGCAAACCCGGCCTGCTAAACATCAAGGGAGTCGATGTACAAAAAATCGATGCCTCAGGAAAATATATTTTTCCCGGTTTCATCGACAGTCATGTTCATATTCTTGGGGGTGGAGGAGAAGGGGGACCGTCTTCCCGCGCTCCCGAAATAACACTGAAAGATATCATCACCAGCGGAGTCACTACAGTTATCGGCTGCCTTGGTACTGATGGTATCACCCGGCATATGTCTTCCCTACTGGCAAAAGCCAGAGGACTGGAGGAGGAAGGAATTACAACTTATATTTTTTCCGGGTCCTATGAAGTTCCAGTTAAAACCATAAGCGGCAGTATTCGTTCCGACCTGGTAATCATAGACAAGGTTATTGGGGCCGGCGAGATCGCGATATCAGACCACAGATCTTCCCAGCCTTCCTTCGAAGAATTTGCTCGCCTGGCAGCCGAGTGCCGAGTAGGCGGAATGCTGGGAGGAAAAGCCGGAGTTCTCCACTGCCATCTTGGTGATGGAAAAAGAAAATTGGATCTGATCCTGCGTTTGATCAATGAAACCGAAATCCCGCCCACTCAGGTTATCCCTACTCATTCCAATCGAAATCCGGAGTTGCTAGCTGAAGCTGTAAAATTTATGCATATGGGCGGATATATAGACTTGACTGCAGGCCCGGATCCGGAAGCTATGGAAGAAAAGCATTTAAGCATTGCTTCCTCAATACGGTATTGCCAGGACAATAAGGTTCCTATCGATCAGATCACAATAAGCTCTGATAGTAACGGCAGTATGCCTGTATTTGACAAAAAAGGACAACTCATAGGCTTGACAATATCTACTCAAAAAAGCCTACTTGCTAACTTCCGGTATTTGATCCAAAAAAATGTTATTAGTATGGAAGACACTGCCAGGCTTTTTTCAACTAATTCAGCCATCTTCTACAAATTTGAACAGAAAGGAAAGATCAAACCCGGAATGGATGCGGATATGATCATTCTAGATGAAAATTTAGACCTTATCGATTCATTTGCTAAAGGCAAAATGATGATGGCGGAAGGAAAATTAATCACATGAAAAAACAACCAAGTTTCGGAGTAGCACTTATTCCTCTAATTTCCATGGGACTTCTCCTTGGTATAGGTTACGGCGTCTATAAAATCCGTCCCCAAGTACTCCTTATTACAGCTGCATTCATTACAGGTTGTTTAGGCTTTATTTTACGTTTTACTTGGAAAGATATGGAAAAAGGTATTGTTGATGGAATCCACAAAGCAATGCCGGCTATCCTCATTATGTTATGTGTAGGAGTCCTTATCGGTGCCTGGATCGCCTCAGGCACTATCCCTATGGTTATATATTACGGATTAAAATTAATCTCTCCAAAATACTTCTTGGTTACAGCCTGTTTCGTTTGTTCACTGACATCGATCGCCACCGGGACTTCCTGGGGAACAATCGGAACTCTTGGGGTCGCCTTTATCGGCATAGCCATGGGCCTCGGAATCCCTCTCGGCCCGGCAGCAGGAGCTATTGTTGCCGGATCTTATTTCGGCGATAAAATGTCTCCCTTTTCGGATGTGACCAACCTGGCGCCGGTTGCTGCAGGCTCAAATCTCTTTGACCATATAAAACATATGATGTGGTCAGCGACACCTGCCTGGATATTAGGGCTTCTGATTTACTTTTTTGTCGGGCTCGGATATGGCAGCTCCAAGGTAGAATCAGAAAGCATGACTCTCATAACAGAAACACTTAAAACCAATTTTAACTTCAATATTCTGCTGCTTTTTCCTATGGTAATAGTCTTCTATTTTGCCGCCACTAAAAAACCTACGATCCCAGGAATGCTTTTTTCATCTTTTATAGCAGGAATACTTGCCATTATCTTTCAGAAAGCCTCCATCCCGGAAATTGCCACGGCAATAAATACCGGTTATGAATCTTCAACCGGAGTCGCTCAGGTAGACCAGCTTATCTCAAGAGGTGGAATGATGAGCATGATGGAAACTCAACTGGTCGCTTTTACAGCCTTCAGTTTTGGAGGGATCATGCAGGCAACAGGGCTACTGTCAGTCATATTAGAAAAAGTAATGAAATTTACTCGCAAGGTTTCGAGTTTGGTGCTTACATCAATTTCTCTTTCTATTATCACTGCTCTTGTAACCGGAAGTTCTTATCTTTCTATGATAATCCCCGAAGAACTGCTTGCCCCGGCCTACAGCAAAAAAGGCCTGGCCGCTAAAAATCTGTCCCGGATCGCGGAAGAAAGTGGAGCTATAATGGTTCCTTTAATACCATGGAGTATGGCAGGCGTTTATATCACGGGTACAATAGGAGTCTCTACTTTTTCCTATCTCCCTTGGGCGATAATGAATTACGCCTCGGTTTTTGTCCTGATTGTGTTTGGATTTACAGGATTTACTATGGCTCCAAAAATAAGAGAAGATGAAACTCAAATAGGAAGTTGACTTTATTTTAATAAATAGTTCAGGATAGTTAGGGCTGATCATTATTCATGGTTTTTATCAATATCAGAAAAAGCTTTTGCAAATTTTTTTTGCGCTTTTTCTCGTTTTTCTTTTTCCATTGCAGAAGTAGTGTCAAATCTGCGCTCGGCCTCGCTTTTTTTCTTTTTTTCTATTAAAAGCAACTCATCCAAAGAACTTTTTTTCTTTTTTCTTTTTTCGGTTTTAATGACTTCCCCTGATTCAGCATCTATCCAGAATACAACTTTACATACAGGGCAGGTGATTTTTAAAACTTTTACCCTTTCCTTTACCGCTTTTTCTTCCACCATCAACAATTTATCAAAAAAAGCTAGATCAAGCAAGAAAAATAGAAACGGTCATTCAGGCATTTCTATCCGGTGCTTTTTTATCAATTTAAAAAGCCCCTGGCGGCTGAGACCGATCTCCTCTGCCGTCCTGGTTCGATTATAGTCAAACTTGACCAATGCTTGATTCAAAAACCTTTTCTCAAACTCAGCCTTTGCCTGAAAAAATCCATTATCCGGTTTATTGTAGCTGAGTTTTCGCTTGTTTATCCGTGAAGATAAATCTTCAGCTTTTATAAGGCAAGAATCGCTATTTAATACTAACCATCTCCGAATCTCATTTTCAAGCTCCCGGATATTCCCCGGCCAAGGATAATTCAGAAGAAGTTCTAATGCATTAGAACCCACCTCTATTTTATCACTGCTTATTTCTCTAGAATGTTTTTTAATGAAGTGCTTAATAAGCAGGGGAATATCTGTATTTCTCTCTCTTAAAGGACTTATTTCAATCGTAACAATTTTAAGACGATAATACAGGTCTTCTCGAAAATTACCCTTCAAAACCTCCTCCTCGATGTTTTTATTAGTAGCACTGATAAACCTGACATCAATGGAGCGGGTTCTATTTTCTCCAATACGTCTAATTTCTCCTTCCTGAAGAAGCCTGAGAAATTTGGCCTGTAAAGAAAGCGAAAGGTCTCCTATTTCATCCAGGAAAAGAGTCCCCCCGGATGCTGCTTCAGTAAGGCCGGGCTTGTCCTTCACAGCTCCTGTAAAAGCTCCTTTAGTATAGCCAAATAATTCACTCTCAAGCAGGTTTTCGGGCATTGCCCCGCAATTTATTGCAATAAAAGCAGCATTCTTTCTTTGTCCGGCCTGATAAATATTTCTGGCCACAAGTTCCTTTCCTGTCCCGCTTTCTCCACAGATAAAAACAGGGGCTGTTGTGGATTTGACTTTGCTTATTAAACCTAAAACATCTTTACTAGATTCACTATTTCCAATCAACCGCCATTGAGCATCAAAACAGTTGTTCCCGTCTTTACTTATTAAATTCATTTTTCTAAAATAATCCAGGCTCTTAAATTATTATCAGTATAAACAACGAATAGATATAGTAATTTTTCTCACAAATATAGAGCTTGTAATTATTTTCTTACAATTTTTCCTTATTTAGAGGCATGGACACGGGTAAGTCCCTTTGAAAGACAGGGATTTCCCCCAGCGGGGAAATCCCTTCCTGTTCCTTGCAATAATGAATACTCGTACAAGAAATAAGCAGATAAGAAGCAGATAAAGCTGAGAGTATGGATACGCTCGCTTCAGATTTATAACGCCATTCTTCTTCGTTTTTCTCGGCGCCTGCGGATCCTGGTTATTCTTAAAAATTGCCAATGATGTACTAAAAAAACCAATATCTAATTTTAACATCGGCACTTTTTATGAATGATTCAGGATGATTAAGAAAGCCGTTAGCAAGGATGAGCGGGCATGGTTCTTCTCCTTCAAGGAGAAGAGAGCGAAGACTGTATCCGAGCGGATTTTCCACGCTGGGGAAAATTCGCGTGTTTTCGGATCAACTGACCTGATTCTTTCTTAGGGCTCTAAAGCTTAGAAAAAATGGGGAACTCCAGTCAAGGTGAAATATTGATTAAAAAAATGGAATCATCCATATCAACATTTTTTATGAATGGTTCAGGCAAACCTGAATTTAATTTTATTGCTGCTTTTCGAGAGCTTTGATTCTTATTTTTACATCCCTATATTCAGCATTCAATTTCTTCACATCTTGGAAGGCTTTTAAGGCCTTTTGGCCTTTATTCATTACCTCGTACAGGGAGCCTTGTTCATATTTAAGTGCAAGTGATTGAGAAGGATCCTTTTCTGCAAGTTTCATTGCCTTTTCAATCCAATCTAAGGCTTCCTTGAAATCCTTCTTCTTCCTGTAACAAAAACTGATTATACTATAACTATCGACCTCTAGTTCTTTGCTTCTGGCTGAAAGCTTACACTCCTCAATCGCTTCATCAAATAGCTCCTGCTCAAGAAAAGCAATCCCAAGGTTATAATGGCTTTCATAATTCTCTTTATCAACTTTTTCTTCCAGCGCATTTCTGAAATCAGAGACAATATCTGAAAGTGCTTTTTCAACAATTGTAGTATCTCCCCGAATTTGATAATTAATAATACTATTAATCGCTTCCGCTTCCTCACTAATAATAGTTGATAGATCAAAATACTCCCTCTCTCCGCTCTCATAAGAACCCATGGGAATTATATCTGTTTCAGCAAAAACATCTGCTGAAGAAATTTTATCTTCTTGAGCTTCGCCTCCTTTTGAAGTGTCAGGAATTTTATCTACTATTTGACTTTCTTTCTCAGTCACCCTCCCAATGCGTTCTGTAATCTCATCCCGCCGTAGCTTTGAAGACAGCTCATTTATCTCCTCAAATTTTTCATTGATTATAGTCTCATTTGGGAATCTCAGCCTCAGGTCTTCCAGAATTCTTTTCGCATTTCGTATTAATCCCTGCTCAATATACAAATCAACCTTTGCCAACGTTGCGTTTATCAGTTCTTTGACCTCACTAACACTCAAATCAGCTTTTTCCTCAGGAATGTCATCATCAACTTCCCCCAACTCCTTTCTCAGCTTTTTATACTCATAGTAGTAACCTTCATTCTCAGGAAAAGTATCGACTAATTCTCTTAATACAGTCAACATTTTTTCCTTCAAATTCAATTTTTTGTATTCCTCCAAAATGACTTGATTGACAATTTCAAGGTTTTCTTTCTGAGCTCTAGTTCTGAACAGCGATGCCAACTTCTCAAGCGAAGGGATATGAGCTTTGTTTTCTGTCAGAATCAACCCAAGCAGTCCGACTGCCTTGTCTTCTTTGCTTTTCCTTATTAAAGTATCTACCAGAGGTTCATATACTTCATATGCTTCATCAAGTTTCCCTTTTTGAATAAAAATCCTTCCGAGGTTGATGCTCGCCTCAACATCTTTAGGCTTAAGAGAAATAATCTGGGAATAAATCTCCTCAGCCTCTTTGTATTTTTTTTCATCCAAACACAAATTCCCCAGTAAATTTAAGGCTTCAATATTCCCCGCATCTTTCTTAAGGATCTTATTTATCAATTCCAGAGCTTCTTTTTTCTTATTCTTCTGCTTAAAAATCTCGACTATATTAATCAAGGTTCTGGGATAGTCTTCATTAAGTTTCCTGGCGTCGGAAAGGATCTTCTGGGCCGCTTCAAGATCATCTTTCTTTATTTTATGCTCAGCAACATTATTAAGTTCATCTGCAGCTTGCTCGATTTGTCCTTCTTTCTTATAAAGTTCTGCCAGATCAATCCGGATATCCATGTCCTGGGGAATCATATCAAGCAGTTTTTCATATATCTGGATTGCTTCTTTTATCTTGTTTTCCTTTTTTAGGCTCTCAGCAAACTTTAAATATTCAGATTTTGCTTCAGAAGCAAATCCCTGATCCTGATATAAATCAGCCAATTTCCCGGCAAATTTGATATTATCAGGGTCCAGCCGATTTGCTTTTTTTAAAATAGCGATCGCTTTTGAAAATAACCCCTTTTCCTCATAGAAGTCCGCAATCTTATGAAATTCTTTAACCGCTTTATCTTTCTGGCCTAATTTTACAAAAAGGTCACCAATTATAGTTCTTATTGAAATATCATGTTCATCTCCAGATAATAATTTCCTGTATTCAGAAATTGCGTCATTTATTTTCCCGCGCTTTACATGTTTTTTTGCCAGGCTTTCAATTTTTTCCCGGTCTTTATTTTCTATCATTTACTTTCTATTATTCACAAGATTAAAAGTCTTTCTATGTAAAGAGGTCGGGCCGAATCTTTCCAAAGCCAAATAATGTTCTTTTGTTCCATATCCTTTATTTTTCTCAAGTGAATATTCTCGATAAATCTTACTCAACTGAACTATCATTTCATCCCTAAGCACCTTAGCGACTATAGATGCAGCGGCAATCGAATAACTCTTTTTATCTCCTTTAACAATTCTTTCACAATGATAATCTACATCATTAAGCTCAAATCCGTCAACTAAAACAAAATCCGGAGTCACAGATAAATTCTTTACTGCTCTTTTCATCGACATTAAAGATGCCCAATAAATATTCTCCTTTTCGATCTCAGTATTAGAAGCAAATCCATATCCTACTCCGCAGGCATGGATCATTATCGACCTGAATATATTTTTTCTTTTCTTAGGGGAGAGAAGTTTTGAGTCATTGATTTCCTTTACCCATCCTTGAGTTTCCGCCGATATGAATGAGGAGGAAAACATCACAGCTCCTGACACAACAGGACCAAACAGAGCACCCCTGCCCGCCTCATCCAAGCCTGCAATATTCTTGTAGCCCCGGCTTAGAATCTTTCTTTCTATTTGAAAATCAGGCATCCCCATCCTTACGAGCCCGAAAAACTCTTTTAAAAAATACTCTCTTTTCGGCCTTTACTAAAATCTTTGAGCTATCTATAAGGCAAGGCTACCGGGCTTCTTTTAATCTAGTTGCCTTGCCTTTTAAATTGCGGAGATAGTACAATTTTGCCCTTTTGACTTTGCCACGCCTTATGACCTCAATTTTTCTTATCATTTTAGAATGAAGAGGAAAAACCCTTTCAACCCCGACACCAAAAGAAATCTTTCTTACTATAAATGTTTCCCCAGCGCCACCCCCTTTTTTTGCAATAACATCGCCGCGAAAAATTTGAATTCTTTCTTTATCCCCTTCTTTGATAATTACATGAACTTTAACAGTGTCTCCGACATTAAAAGGAGTTACGTCTTTTTTTAGCTGTTTTTCTTGTACATATTCAATTAGATTCATTGTTTTTGCCTTCCTTTGATGCTATTTCTTCCAGTATTTTCTTTTCCTCTGGAGATAATTTAATCTCTTTTAATAATTCTGGTCTTTGTTTCCAGGTCTTTTCCAGCATTTTTTTCCTGCGCCACTTCTCTATCCGATTATGATTTCCAGAAAACAATATTTCCGGAACTTTTTTCCCTTTATATTCACGAGGACGTGTATATTGTGGATAATCAAATATTCCTGAAAAAAAAGAGTCTCTTCTTACCGATTCCATCTTGCCTACCACCCCGGGAATAAAACGGGATACTGCATCAATTATTACTGCTGCCGCAGGTTCTCCCCCAGTCAACACATAATCACCAATTGACACTTCATCTGTCACCAGGTGCTTAATAACCCTTTCATCAACACCCTCATACCTGCCGCAAATTAAAATCATCCGCGGTATTTCAGCCATTTGCTTCGCCATCCGGGAATTAAATGAACTTCCCTGGGGAGACATCAAGTAAACAGGATCGGAATCCTCACCCTTTAATCTTTCAATTGCAGTAAAGAGCGGCTCAGGTTTTAAAACCATCCCCGGGCTTCCTCCATAAGGGCGGTCATCCACCTGTTTATGTTTACCGGAGGTATAATCCCTCAAATCATGTACTTTCACGTCTATAAATCCCTTTTCTATAGCTTTTTTTACTATTCCTCCGGAAAAAATACCCCCGAACATCTGAGGAAATATTGTAATTATATCAAATCTCATTCAAATCTAAAAGACCCTTTGGGAGGTCAATAATAATCCTCTTTTCCTCAAGATCTATCTCCCGGCAAATTTTCTGAACAAAGGGAATCAGGACTTCTCTCCCCTTGTATTCCATAATTAAAATTTCGCTTCCTCCAGCAGGTATTATATCCTTGATCAGCCCGAGCTTTATTCCTTCTTTAGTTTCCACGGAAAGGCCCCTAATCTGATGTGATGAAAACTCCCCTTCTTCCAAAGGAGCTATATTCTCCTCCCGGATTAGAACCTCAGAACCGATAAATTTCTTTGCCTCGGAGATAGAATCGATTCCTCTCAGCTTTATAATGTAAAAATCCTTAAAACTGCGGTGGGATTCTACTTTAAATTCTTCTGTTCTGCCTCTTGTTTTGAGAGATAGCCTTGAAAAAAAAAGGCTTTTCAGGTTGCCTTAAGTAAAATCTGACCTTTATCTCGCCTTTCCTCCCTTGACTTTTTGCTATGTCACCGACTTTTATCAAATTATCACTTCTCGATAATCTCTAAGTTAAATCTCCTTTTCAATTTCATCCCGGCTGCACCAAGGATAACCCTGATTGCTCTTGCTGTCCTTCCTTGTTTTCCAATTACTTTGCCTAAATCTTCAGGAGCAACCTTGAGTTCCAGAATCGTTGTCTGTTCCCCTTCTAATTGAGAAACCACAACCTGTTCAGGACTGTCAACTAATGCTTTTGCAATCAATTCAACAAGTTCTTGCACTGTAACCTCCTTTAAGTCTTATTATGCGGATATTTTCTCCCTCATAGAAACTTTTTGCATGAGAGACTGAACTGTTTTTGAAGCTTGCGCTCCTTTCTCTATCCAATAATTAGCTCTTTCCATATTTATTTTAATATCCGGGGGTTCTTTTAAAGGGTCATAATAGCCTAAGATCTCTTTGGCTTTACTTTGTCTAGGCCTTCTCGAATCAGTTACAATAACTCTATAAAATGGCTTTTTCTTTGCCCCAAATCGCATAAGTCGTAATGTTAGCATTATTTATCCATTCTTCTCCAATATATTCTGACGTAAATAATATCGAAAATCCTTAAATAAGTCAACTGTTTTAGCTTTTATGAATAGCGCAGGCTATAAAGAATCATTGTTTCATTGTTCTATTATTTCACTGTTAAAATAACTGCTAACTGCCACTGGTTTTCCTGTTTTCTCTGTTTTTCCTGGTGTTTCTGAATTTTATGGAAAGGATGAAAGCAGTTTCTGGAATTGCGATTTTTTCATCATCTTTTTCATCTCATTGAACTGCTTTAATAATTGATTAACCTCGGAGACTGGTCTTCCGCTTCCTTTAGAAATTCGCGAACGGCGACTTCCATCTATTATCTTAGGATTATCTCTTTCTTCCGGTGTCATCGAATTTATTATTGCTTCAAAATATAGGATTTTATTATCATCGACTTGGATTTTTGAAATGTTTTTGAACATTCCTCCAGTCGGAAGTCCACTTAAGAGCTGTGACATTGAGCCCATTTTCTTTATCTGTATCAATTGTTTTTTAAAATCATCAAAACTAAATTCCTTTTTTTTCAGCTTCCGGGCCAGCTCTTTTGCTTCTTTTATATCTGTTTCATTCTCTGCTTTCTCAATAAGGCTTAATACATCTCCCATTCCCATAATCCGGGAAGCCATACGGTCGGGATGAAAGACTTCGAGTTTGTCAAGCTTCTCTCCCACCCCTACAAACTTTATTGGTTTTCCTGTAGCAGATACAATGGACAAGGCCGCGCCTCCCCGCGCATCCCCATCAAGTTTAGTAAGAATTATCGAAGTCAACTTGATCTTATCCTCAAATTGTTGAGCACTCCTGACCGCATCCTGGCCGGTCATTGAGTCACCGACATATATTGTCTCATCCGGGCAAAGAATATCTTTTGCCATCCGCAGTTCTTCCATAAGTTCCTCATCCACATGTAGCCTGCCGGCAGTATCAACGATAAGGGGATCATGGCTGTTTTTCCGAGCAAATTCCACAACTTCTTTAAGTGCTTTTTTAGATGAAGATATCCGGGTGCCGGATAATTTATAAAATGCCAGGTCAAGTGTCCGGGCAATAATCTCCAACTGCTCCTGAGCAGCCGGCCTTTTTAGATCAAATGAAACCAATAAAGGATTCTTTTTCTTATTTGAAACAAACTTTGCCAGTTTTCCGCATGTTGTTGTTTTACCGGTTCCCTGTAGTCCAACCAGCATAAAAATAGAGGGTGGGGTACTCGAAAAATTAAGTTGACTGTCCTTTTTCCCTAAAATTCCTGTCAACTCATCTCTTATGATCTTAATAACATGCTGGGCCGGAGTAAGGCTTTCAAGCACTCTCTTATCTAAGGCCTTCTCCTTTATTCCTGACTCAAATTTTTTAACTACATTATAATTCACATCAGCTTCCAGGAATGCCATACGCATCATCTTTAAGGCCTCATCCATATTTTTTTCTGTTATCTTCCCTTCTCCTCGTAAAAATTTCATCACCTTTTGGAGGCGGTCGGATAATTGATCTAACATTGTATTTTCCTTAGTAACTCAAGTTCACTAGAACTATTAATATATTAATTTCTATCCATATAATACTAAGTAATTTGCAAATGGTAAATAGAAAGCTGGAGTTCCCCCAGCGTGTGAAATCCCTTCCTGTTCCTCGCAACGCTTCCCTTGAGATCCTCTCGAGGAACCATGCCCGCGTTGCTCCGGATGGCTTTCTCCGGGATTTACCCGTATCCATGCAAACTCGCAGCCTGCAATTCAGGTTAGAAAAAAATTGGAAGGTAACTCCAGAGAAAGAGAAGATGAAAAAATAAATAATAAGTGAAAAGCCATTTTTTGACAAACGAGCGGTAAAAAGAATCAGGTTAACTTGCCTTAACCATTCACGAGTCGAGGTTGCCGTAGATACAAGGCGCAGAGGATGAAGCTGTGGTATTTCACCGCGAATCCGCTGCAACAAAGCAGATCAGGCTGTGTCACAATTCACGGCCCGATTTCAAAACGGGATAAACAGGCAAAAAAACAGAAGAATCTAGGGCAAAACATGTTAATTTCACTCCAATATTGCCATAAAATGGGATTTTTTTATTGAATATTTCCCATTTTATTAATTGCTACACAGCCTGAGATGCGGTAAGATCGGCTCGCCCGGAGGGTAAAAAGTGCCGATGATAAAATAAGTTATTGATTTTTTTGAATACGACATCGGCAATTTTTATGAATAGTTTAGTTCATCGCAATGATGGATATATAGATTGTTAATTGAAAGTGGGCTAGATAATTCTGATTGTATGGATTAAGCGACATTGAAGATTTAGCCTTCTGATTCTGAGCTATGATCCTGGATTATTCACGAGTCGAGGTTACTGCAGATGCGAGGCACAGGGTATGAAGCTGTGGTCCTTCACTGCGAATACCCTGTAACAAAGCAGATCAGGCTGTGTAGCAATTAATAAAATGGGAAATATTCAATAAAAATATCCCATTTTATGGCAATATTGGAGTGAAATTAACATGTTTTGCCCTAGATTCTTCTGTTTTTTTGCCTGTTTATCCCGTTTTGAAATCTGACCGTGAATTGTGACACAGCCTGAGATGCGGTAAGATCGGCTCGCCTGAAAGGTAAGAAATGTCGATTATAAAAAGAGATTACATTGTGAACGAAATAATTAATTGTCTATCAGCAGCAATCACTGTAAAATGTTGGCTTAAAAAGAACTATAAAACATATCGACATTTCTTATGATGAATAGTCCAGGCGTAC
>JAUVXM010000005.1 GCA_030603565.1 Candidatus Aminicenantota bacterium | reverse complement strand
CGATAATAAAATTGAGATATTACCGAAATGTCACAGAACAAAGTTATGGCGGAAATTGTTCGGAGAACAAGTTTAACTGGATGTTATATAAGAAGTTATGTTAGGTTATCGGCAGTTTTTATGAATTATGCAGGTTAGTTAAAAATAATAAGCACCCTGAATAAGAAGCGTATTGTTTTCAGGTTTGGAAATACCAGAAGGCATTTCTTCATCCTTGATAATGTAGTTCAATTGTATTTTCGTGTGATGCCCCTCAAGAAAATAATTAAATCCGAAAGTTAACCACTTATCCTTGAGTTGACCGACTGGACCCAGCAGCCGGTTGTCTTTATCAAAATTCAAGAATTCAAAACGTGCGGTCACCTCAACTTTTTTGGAGATTATCATATACCCTCCCTGAAGAGTAAAGGTGTCTTGGGCCGCGTCACTCACCTGATCCATCGAATTCCACCACGACAAATTTCGATGTATAAACTCAAATGTTCCGGCAAAACCTTTATGTTTGAGAGCGGCATCTCCTCCATATGCTGCTATCTTCTTTAATTGGGACGCACCTGGATTATATCCTCCACTCGGAGAATCATCAGAGCTAAAGAAGTTAATACCAAAACTTAAAAGTGGGTGTTCCAGCTTTTCCAAATAAGACTGGCTCATTTTCATATATCCAAAGGGATAAAAGTCTACTCTTCCTGCATACAGGAATTTGTTGTTATCCTCACTGGCCCCTACATCTATGTGATAAATTTTAACCTTTCCCAGTCTATTATTAGCGAGGTTAGACACAGAGCTGCTGTTAACGGCTCCGTTATAAATACCTACAGAGTATTCCAGTTTTTTATCCACCGCAAAACCATGCATACCGACTCCCATCTGCCGAAAAGGCGCAAATTCAGATGAAAGGCTTCTCTCAATCATTTGAAGGTATTTTGAGGAGTTTAATGCTTCACGGGAGAAGGGGACATGTTTTTGTCCGACAAAAATACTGAATCCTTTAGGGTTAAAGCTAAGATAGGCATCTTTAAGCGTGAACTTTTGTTTTCCCGCTTCTACCTGAAGTTTTATGCTTGCCCAGTCAGACAGTACGGATTGAAAGGTTAAACGGGCTCTCCGAAGTATCAAAAGATTTGTTGATGGATCAGAATCCACATATTGATATTGAGTCTGCAGCCTCCCTCCGATTGTCAAGATAGAAGATTTTGTCTCTGCTGTTTCTCCATTAACAGAAGAGACTACATTAAACAAAAGAAATAAAAGCGTAAAAATTGATAGAAAGTTTCTCTTTTTCATTGTTGACTCGTTGTAAAATATAATTCGATTTTTAAATCCATATTTTTTCTAAACTAACGGTGTTCATCTGTTCGCTAACAAGTTAACGTATTGATTTAATTATATCAATGAAAAAATTAGACTGGAATAATTTTCCAATTTATGGAACAATGTTTAACAATGAAAAACAAAGTAAATGTAATTCTATTTGCTATAATCATCTTTTTATTTACATCCCCGCTGGGCAGGGCTGAGCATCTCAGTATCAAATTAAGCTATAACAGCAATTCTATCGGCGAGGGCGATATCAACACCTGGCTCAATTCCTACAACTCTCTCTGGAATGATTGGAAGGAAATAAGGGGAGGGCAGCTTGAAGGAAAGTTTATCCCTCTCAGTTATGGGTCAAGCTATGAGGTAGAGCTACGTATCCCTCTTTTTGAAGGATTAGCTCTTAACATGGGTGTATGTAACAGCTTTGCAGATATTCAGGAAGGAAGCATTTCCTTTCAGAATCCTGATAGCACCCAAACAGAATCACAGTATATTAAAAATAAGGTATCTGCATTTCCTCTAAAAATAGGATTTAGCTATGTCTATGCTCTGCCATTTTTCCCAAGAACTAAAATCTTTGCCAATATGGGAAGGCATATAGTTTTTATTCAATACCAATGCTGGAACAATTATGACTATTCCAAATCATCTTTCGGTAAAGAGTATTCATACTGGTATAGAAAAGAAAACAAATATAACTCCGAAGCATTAGGATTTTACACTTCCTTTGGCGCTGAGTTTGACATTATTAAAAATATAGCAGTGGTTGTAGAAGCGGAAAAAACCTGGTCAAAAGCCGACGGATTCAAGGGCTCCAACTCCTATACAGGATTTCTCGGTCAAGATGAATTCCAACAATCGGGAAAAGCAACCCTCTATTATTACATCAATGACCCTTTAGGCCTGGGTAAAAATTATTCCTCACTGGCAGGGCATGTTGAAAGACCGGATGACCCATCTATCACTGATATACGGCAGGGAGAAATTGATTTCAGCAATTTTTCCATTAAATTCGGTATACGATTTAAATTTTAACCTTTCAGTTCAATAAGCACTCCATTGAGGTTGTCTGGGTGAATAAAAATTATCCGGCTGCCGCTTGCACCCATAATCGGCTCTTCGCTGACAAATCTAACCCCCTGTCTCTTGAGTTCTATTACTGATTTATCAATATCCTGGACTTTAAAACATATATGATGGATTCCTTCTCCCTTATTTTTAAGGAAATTTCTAAGGGTTGATTTTTCTCCTAGAGGTGAAACAAGTTCTATTGAAGCTCCTTCCCCGACTTTTAATTGAGCAAGTTTTACTCCCCTTTCCGCTATTTCTTCAATACAGCATTCTTCTATTTTAAAATAGCTTTTCCATTGTTCTATACTTTTTTTTAGATCTTTAACTACAACAGCAATATGGTCAATTTTATTACTCATGCGCCTTTCTCCCTATATTTTCTGCTATTTTTTCAGCAGCGGTATATGGATCCAATTCCCGTTTATAGATTTTTTCTATATATTCTTCAAACCTCTTTTTGGGGAAAGTTGCCAGGGGTTTTTGAAAAAGAATTGTATTGACCATATCCTTAAGCATCCGGGATATAAGCTTTTTTTTCCTGGACTCTTTTAAGAGAAGTTTTTCCGTGCTGATACAACCTGTAATTTCTTTTTTTAGGTACTTGATCCCGGTTCCGGTTGTAGCAATTGTTTTATATACAGGCGTCACTTTCCCTCCATCCATCCCTAACATAAGCATGGCCTTTAACTGCTGTTCAGTGTTTTCGCTTTCAGGTGAATCAGCCTTGTTAAGTACAAAAATATCAGCGATCTCCATGATTCCGGCTTTAAAATTTTGGATATCATCTCCAGCAGCGGGAGTAAGTACAACCAAGACTAAGTCGGTAAGTTTTACAACCTCTACTTCATCCTGGCCTGCCCCTACAGTTTCAACCAGGATTATATCCAATCCGGCAGCTTCAAGAATTAAAACAGCTAACCCTGTAGTTCGGGCCACTCCCCCTAAATGACCCCGGGTTGCCATACTACGGATAAAGACAGCAGGATCTATACTATGCCCTATCATTCTAATTCTGTCACCCAGGACAGCCCCGCCACTGAAAGGGCTTGAAGGGTCTACGGCAATAACGCCAACAGTTTTATGATCATTTCTGAATGCGCTTATAAGCTGGTTTACAAGCGTACTTTTACCTGAGCCAGGAGTACCTGTAACTCCTACGACTGTTGATTTTCCAGTATATGGAAAAATCTCTTTAATAATTTCAGGGGATTCTTTGCTTTCATTTTCTACCAGGGAAATAGCTTTGGCAACTGCTCGATGATTTCCCTTTATAATCTCTTCTGCAAGATTCATGGTTTCGGGAATTAGTTTAGAGCCCAAAAACTTAGGATTTCAATACTTGCTGGGCAATTATCCATCTCTGTATTTCTGAGGTCCCTTCCCCAATAGTTGCTAGTTTGGAATCCCGGTAAAACTTCTCAACAGGGTATTCTTTGCTGAATCCATAACCTCCAAGTATCTGGACTGCATCAGAAGAAGCCCTAACCGCAAGTTCACTGGCATAAAGTTTAGCCATAGCTGACTCTCTGGGCACTCTTTTTCCTTTATCTTCAAGAAATGCAGCCCGATAAGTCAATAAGCGGGCTGCATCCAGCTCAGTATATCCATCTGCCAGCATCCACTGAATAGCCTGAAAATTGGAAATAGGTTGATCAAACTGTTCCCTTTCTTTGGAATATTTCAAAGCTGCATCCAAAGCGCCAGCAGCAATACCTAAAGCAAAAGCAGCTATGCTGACCCTTCCTCCATCAAGAATCCCCATAGCCTGGCGGTATCCATTTCCCTCCTCTCCGATTAAGTTTTCAGCCGGGAGTATTACCTCCTCAAAAATCAACTCAGCAGTGTCCGCTGCCCGGATTCCAAGTTTCTCTTCTTTTTTCCCTACCGTAAAACCCTCGGTTCCTTTTTCAACAATAAAAGTAGAGATGCCTTTTCTGCCTTTTTCCGGATCTGTCATGGCCATAATAACCAAAATTTCAGCCAGAGAACCATTAGTAATAAACAGTTTAGAGCCATTAAGGACCCAAGTGTCACCTTTTTTGACTGCTTGGGTTTTCAAGGCAGCAGCATCGGAGCCTGCCCCGGCTTCGGTGAGCCCCCATGCTCCCAGAGTTTTGCCTGAAGCAAGTCTGGTTAAATATTTCTTTTTTTGTTCTTGGGTGCCGAAAAGATTAATATGATTAGCGCATAATGAGTTATGCGCTGCTACAACCAATCCGACAGCGGGATCTACCTTGGAAAGCTCTTCCAGAATGATAACATAATTCAGATTAGAATACCCAGCTCCGGAATATTCAGGTGGTATGATAATTCCTAATAATCCCATTTCCCCTAACTTTAAGGTTAACTCCTCCGGCCATTCCCCTTTTTGATCGCTTTCTTTTACTAAAGGTTGAATCTCTTTTTGAGCAAATTTTTTGATAGATTCTTTTAATATTTTCTGTTCATCAGTCAATAAAAAATCCATTATCCCTCCATTTTCCAAATTTTTAGCTTCAAATTCATATTAGCAGGCATTATTCTTGAAACTGACAATTTATAAGAATGTCAATATAAATAATACTAAGTAAAGGCAAAATAGTAAATGGTGAATAATTCAGAAAAACCGAGCAAAATTTTGCCTTCTCAATTGACATAATCAATAAAATCATCTACATTTTATGACATGGGCCTGTATAGAATCTTTTTTTATGCTTTGCTTTTTTTTGTTATTTATAAAATCGTCCGTTTTTTTTCTTCTCTCAATAAACGCAGCAGCTCTTCTCAGCCAAAACAAAAAGTTTCAGGAAAAATGGTACACGATAAAATTTGTAATACCTATTTACCGATAGAAGACGCTATAAAAGAAATCCATAACGGGAATGAATATTTTTTCTGCTCAGAAACCTGCCGACAGAAATTCCTGCAAAATAAAAATTAACCTGGATTATTCACGAGTCGAGGTTGCCGCAGATACGAGGCACAGGGTATGAAGCTGTGGTATTTCACCGCGAATACCCTGTAACGAAGCAGATGCGGTGAGATCGGCTCGCCTGAAAGGTAAAAAGTACCGCTGATAAAATTAGTTTTTGTTTTTATGAAGACAGCAGCGGCAATTTTTATGAATGATTCAGGAGGACCTGGATTATTCACGAGTCGAGGTTGCCGCAGATACGAGGCACAGGGTATGAAGCTGTGGTATTTCACCGCGAATACCCTGTAACGAAGCAGATGCGGTAAGATCGGCTCGCCTGAAAGGTAAGAAATGTCGATTAAAATAGAAATTATATGGTGAACGAAATAGTAAATAGGATTTACATCTCAATCAATGTTGAATCTAGACATAAAAGAACGTATCATCCATATCGACATTTCCTATGAATAGTTCAGGTTAATCAGGGAGCAAGACTCCAGGCATCAATAGTAATACTCTCTGTGATGCTTTCCTGCTCATGTTCAAAACTGGCAGGAACTATATAAGATTCTCCGGTGTTAACCGTAAACTCCTCTTTTTTTCCGTTCACTTCTATTGCTATTTTCTGTTTGCCCTTTAAAATTGTGGTTACCTGCTCATAGGAATGCTTATGAGGAGGGACTTTTGTTCCTTTCTCATATTTAAATTTTGCCATTAAGACATCTTTACCACAGGCCAGAGTACAGCGTTTTACTCCCTCAAAAACCTCTACCTCAACTTGCTGGTCTTTTTCTATTTTTAGCATTTTTCTCTCCTAAAGCAGGCTGCCCCAAAATTATACTTTTACCAGGTAATCTTAAAATCACTGAACTCTCCTTTGTAATCACTCCACTCTATATCAGTATTATCTACCCGGGCCATTGAGGGACCTTCTTTTATTTCTTTAATTAATTTTATGATATTATCCTTATCCCCATTAACAAGAGCCTCGACTCTCCCGTCACTCAGGTTTTTTACCCAACCGGTTAATCCAAGGGAAGATGCCCATCTCTGAGTATAATCCCGAAAACATACACCCTGGACACGACCGGTAACGATTAATTTTGCGCTAACCATTATCAACTTGTACTATTCATAAAAAAATGTCGATATGTATTATACATCTTTTTCAATCAGTATGTTACATAGATTCCTACAGTAATCCAATTTAATTATTATAATAATTTTATCATAAATTTTAAAAATTTCAAACTTATCAATTGACAAAATTTCAAGCAATTGATAATTCATAAAGTAACTAAAATGAAAAAAACCCTAATTTCTGTAGCAGGCTATGACCCCACATCCGGGGCCGGCAACTCACTTGACCTTCGAGTCTTCCACTCTCTTGGTTTTTATGGAATCGGAATACTGACTTCCATCACAGTGCAAAATACTCAAAAGATCAATAAAATAAAATGTCTTTCTCACGATTTTATTTTGGACCAATACCGGACTGTTAGAGATGACATCGAATTCTCCGGGATTAAAATCGGGATGCTCGGATGCAAAGAAACTATCACAGCTATAGATAAAATCCTGTCTCAGAATAAAGGTAAACCCATCGTTGTAGACCCGGTCTTTAAATCCAGTTCCGGAACCTGGCTGTTGGAGGATGATTCAATCTCTGACTATCTCTCAGTATTAAAGGGAAAAGCCTCTATTTTAACTCCGAACCTTGAGGAAACAGCGCTTATATGCGGAAAGAAGATCAGTGATAAGCAGGATATGGAGGCAGCCGCTAAAAATATTTTCCAAACTTATCATATTCCCTGCTTGATAAAAGGCGGACATCTTTCCGGACAGGCTATAGACTTATTCTACAGCGGACATGAATATCATTTTATGGAAAGGACAAAGCTCAATAAAACTGTCCACGGAACCGGCTGTTTTCTGTCTTCCAGTATACTCTGCTATCTGGCAAATGGGGAAAACCTCCTTCAGGCCTGTAAGCTTGCCACCCAGCTTACTCATCAGGCAATTCAAAAAGCCATCCCTTTAGGTAAAGGGCAGAGTATAATAGCGGATATCTGATTTTTTATTGACTAATTAGCTTGTCTGCTCTTTTAAGCATCTCTTCAGAAAAGGCAACACCCTGTTTTTCAGCCACTTCTAAATTGATATAAAGTTTGGCATTACTCATATACTGGAAAGGAATATTTTTCGGGCTTATCCCCTCTTTGATCTCAAGAGCGATCTTACCTGCTTTGTATCCCATATTAAAAAAATCCCAGCCTAAAGCAGCACAGGCACCGAGCTCAGTAGATTGAAGAAAACCACCAAATAAAGGAACAGCATTTTCAGCTGCGACGATTCCCAGAGCCTCAAATGAATCATTTATGGTATTGTCCGATATCTGATAAATTACATCAATTTTCTTATTTATGAGAACTTGAGCAGACAGGAGAACTTCACTAGATTTGGCAACAGGAACAGCCATAATATCCAACCCCAGTTCCTCCGCTCCTTCTCTGGCAAGTTCTAAATAGTAGTTTGAATTCAATTCAGATGGAGTCCAAAGCGTCCCGATCCTTTCAGCTTCAGGAAACATTTCCTTAATCGTAGCAAGAGCCTGTTTAATAGGGCCTTCAGAAGATACTCCGGAAACATTGCTTAGATGATCCTCAGCCGAAATCCCGGCTCCAGCCAGGTAAGGATTTGCCACAGAAGAAAAGACAATCGGTATTTTCCTGGTAGCATGTAAAGCAGCTTGCAGACATGGAGTTGACAAAGGAACGATCATATCAACTTTCCCGCTTATAAATTCCATGGCTATTCTCTGGATTTCTGACACATCTCCGTTCCCGTTTTTTGCCAGTATCCTGATATTTTCTCCGTCCTTATAGTTACCGTCTTCCAGAGCCTGGATAAATCCCCTGCGAACCTCGTTTAAGGTAGGGGCATCATTGACCTGAAATATTCCTACTGTATATATATCAGATTTCTTCTCAATTGAGCAAAACGGGAGAATTGAAAGTACTGTTAATAGAACAAAAATCCTTTTTATAACTTTCATATTTATTCCAACAAAAAATATCTATCCTGAACTATTCATAAAAAATGTCGATTTTTATAGTACCTGGAAAATAGTAAATAGTAAATAGCGAGACTAGAGTTCCTTCATTTTTTCAAGCTTGCAGGGGTGGAGGCCTGGATACAGGTAAGTCCCTACGAAAGACAGGGATTTCCCCCGGCGGGGAAATCCCTTCCTGTCCTCACAACGCTCTCCTCGAGATTCTCTCGAGGAACCATGCCCGCGTTGTTCCGGATGGCTTTCTCCGGGATTTACCAGTATCCAGGTCAGCTCTCTCGGTAGTGATAAAATTAGAAAGTAACTCCAGAGATAGGTTTACATTTTGGGCTTTGCCCAAAACTGAAGGGAGCTTTTTGTTTTTTGGGTCCAAGCCAAAAAAGAAAAAGCTTCTTAGTCTTATCCGTGTCCTCAGCGTCCTCAGTGTAAAATATTGTTTTTATAGTTCTCTCTGCGAAAATCCGTGTCAAATGCTACCTTTCTCCCATTCTCCAGTCCCCATTTTCAGAAGTCTTTAAATGTACAGTTGAAAATTTTCGGTATCCCAGTCCGGTCAGGGCGGACATCTCCCTGTAAAAAGCAGGCCGGCGGAGAACCGGCTGTCAGGCATTTTTTTTCTCCCACCCCTTCAAGCAGACCGGTCTCATCCTCAAAAAGAAAAAAGTACTTAGGTGAGTTGTTTGTTCCTTTAAGGCGGGCATCCACCACCCGGACCATAAGCTCAACTCTCTGCCCGAATCTATCTTTTAGATCCTTTACCCGCAGCAAAGGTCTTTCCCCCTCAATAAGCGACAGGGAATCGCCTTTAGGGTCGAAACCAAGGGATTCGACCAGCATGCGCCTTTTTTGCTTTGCATCCAGGTCAGGCACGCTGCCAATACCCTCGAGCCCCCGGAAATAGGAGAGGATCTGTCTTGTCCGCTGAGGCTCCAAGGAGTCAAAGGCCCCAGCCTTAATAAGAGTAAAAAGCTCAGGCTTGGTCAGAGACACTCGAAAAAGAAAATCCTCAATAGACTGATATTGACCCTTTTTCCTCTCTTCGATTATCTTTTCTGCAGTCTTAACAGCAAGCCCTTTGATCGAGATCAACCCCACCCGGACAGCTTTTTTTTCCACCTCAAAAAAATAGCTGCTGGAGGTGATATCCGGCCCTAATATCTTTATTCCACATCTTTTAATCTCTTCGATGTATTCTGCCGGGTCGTAATAACCGCCGCCTGCATTCAGCACCCCGGTCAGGTAATGAAGCGGGTAGTGGGCCTTCAAATACACGGCCTGGTAAGCCACCCGCGCATACGAGGCGCTGTGAGCCTTATTAAAAGAATAGGACGAAAATTTATCCATAACCACCCATAACTTCTTTATCTCCCCTAAATTGTACCCCCGCCTATCTGCTTCGCGAAAAAAAATATTTTTAAGCCGTTTATCTGCCTGTTTTTTTTTTAAACAGCGGCGGAGCAGGTCAGCCTCAGCCGCCGACATTCCCGCTACTCTTTCAGCAATCCGCATCACCTGTTCCTCATACAACAAAATACCTTCAGTCTCAGGAAGTATTTTTGCCAGAAAAGGATCAGAGCGCCCCGGCCTGCCTTCCCGGCTACAAAGAAGGGCCTGTTTCATCCCACTTCCGGTAGGGCCCGGTCTGATAAGCGCCAGGGCCTGCGTTAGCTCATAAATGTTTTCCGGCTGCAGGCGGCGCAGAAGGCTCATCATCGCCGGGCTCTCCACCTGAAAACAGCCGATGGTGCGGGCCTTCTTAAGGATGGCATAGGCTTTTTTATCCCGGAGAGGAATCTTCCGGAGATTCAGGGATTTCATGGTAGATGATACTGCTGCTAACCCCCTGACTGAAAGCAGATCAAGCTTGATAAGCCGCAGATCCTCGACCGCATCCCGGTCAAAATGGGACATCATCAGACCCCGGGCAGACTTTTCCAGAGGAAGATAGCGGTCAGCCGGGGCCGGAGTCAAAATAACCCCCCCCCACATGCAGAGAGTTCTCACAGTATACGGAAGTAAGATCCGCAGCGGCTTTCCATATCTCAGCATAACCCGGGAGAGGCCTGTCTTTTTTCAGAAAATCCGGCTGAGCAAAAAGAGGGACCCTCTTGCTCATAGATCTAGCCTCAGCCGGAGGCCGGCCAAAGGCACGGGCAGTCTCATACAGAGCCGAGCGGGCCCGGTAATTCTTCAGGCTGCAGACAAAAGCAGCCCCGGTTTTCCCCTGCCCGTATTTTTTTAGAACATAAGCAAGCACCTGGTCCCTTTTCCGGGAATCAAAATCCAGATCAAAATCCGGAGGGTCGTCCCTGCCTCTATTGAGAAACCGCTCAAAATAAAGGTCGAACTCGACAGGGTTGATGTGAGAGATGCCCAGAAGATAAGCCAGATAAGAGGACGCGCCGGATCCTTTAAGGTTATGCAGGATACCCTGGCTGCGGGCAAACCGCACTACATCAAACACGACTAGAAAATAAGGGGCAAAACCCGATCTCTCTACCACATCGAGTTCCATCTGCACCCGCTGTCTCTCCTTCCAGCTCAGATCATCGCTCTCCCTGAGCTTTTCCCTTACTGTTTCCCGCAGGGTCACAGCAAAAAGGCCATCCGGCAAGGGCGGGACAACATCCATAAAAGAAAACTCACATTTCTCAGCCACCTCGTATGTCATCTGAAAGAGTTCCTTGACCTGGGAGCCAAACTTTTTTAAAGCCAGGGCATCCTGTTCAGGCCCAAAAAGCGGCATCCGGCCGCCAAATCTCGCTTTTTGGGGAGGAAAAGGAATCTTTTTTTCAATAGCGTAAAGGAGAAGAAGCCTTTCCGGGTTTTTAACAAACTTAAGAGGATTTGCCCATACTACCCGCAGATCGTATTCTTCAGCCCAAGCGCGCGTGGTTAAAAAATTATAAAAATCAGCACCCAGGTAAAAATCCTTCCCGGCAGCCGTGCTGATATCTTCCGGAAACTGCAGGTCTCCCCGGCGGGGAATAAAAATAACTACGAGACCTTTACTCTTGTCTATCTTTTTCCGGTTGAGGATCTCCATTAGATTCCAGTAACCCTCCCGGTTTTTAACAATAAACAAAAACCGCTGCTTTTTGACCTCAATTTCACATCCGAAAAGAGGAGTAAACCCAGTTTCCCGGGCCACCCGATTCCAACGGCCCCAGGCATAGAGATTTTCAATATCGGAGAGAGCAGCAGCCGGCAGCTTTTTCCCTAAGACCCAGGAAGCCAGCTCTTCAAGAACAGCCCCGCCTCTACCTTTACTGTAAACTGAATGAACTCGCAAAGGAATATATTTCATTGCTTCACTGTTGAAGATTCATTGCTTCATTGTTAAAATCATACTGCCGACTGTGCCCTGAGCTTATTTGTTTTCCTGCTTTTCCTGAAGTTTCTGCTTTATTTGGTTAAAGAGGCTGTCTTAAGGATAAAACCCCGGTCCTTTTCAAAACTATAGACATCCTGCAGCATCTTTTCCCTGGCCGTAAGCAGGGAGCCGAAACCGTATCTCTCCCTCACCTGATCTACAGCATAACCCAATGATTCCTGCTGCTTAGGATAAGGCTCAAACAAAGAAAGGGATTGGCCCCTGACCAGGTCAGAGGCTTTCACTCCCACCAAGCGGAGAGATAGGCGTGACCCGGAAAAAAGCTCAAGGAACAGCTCCCGGGCGATGCGAAAGATCTCTCCCATATCCTGACGAGGCGTGACAAGGAGCCGCCGCCGGGCTTCGGTTTTAAAATCTGAATACCTGACCTTAGCTTCGATAATATGGGCGAATAGACGCTGTTTGCGTAAAGCCAGAGCCAGCCTGTCGCAGAGATAAGCCAGATGAGCCAGGAGAAGACGGCGGTCCCAGAGGTCTTGCAAAAAGGTAGTCTCCCGGGATAAAGACTTGGGAAGGGAGGCTGCAGCCAGGGGACGGCTGTCAATGCCCCGCGACTGCAGGTAGATCTTTTCACCGTTCAACCCAAAAAGCGACCGCAAAGCCGCCCGGGGCAGTCCCCATAAATCACCGATCTTGCTGACATTAAGCAAGCGGAATACGGCCTGCGCCTTGGGGCCGATTCCGGGCAGCAGCTCGATATTCAGCTCTTTCAGGAATTCGTCCTCTCTGCCGGGACGGATCTCATACAAGCCCCCCGGCTTAGCCCTGTTGGTCGCCAGCTTGGCTAACACTTTATTCGGACCCACGCCCACTGACACCGCTAGGCCCAGCTCCTTTTCCACAGTCTGTTTTATCTCCCGGGCTGCCCGGGAAAAAGAAGCATACAGCGGCCGGCAACGAGTCAGATCCAGATAGGCCTCATCCAAAGACGCCACCTCCACATCCGGGGTGTACTGCGAGAGAATGTGGATAAAACTGCGGGAAAAGGACGCATAGAGCTGGTAGTTACCCCTTACAAACACGCCCTGCGGGCAGAGCTGGTAAGCCTTTTGCAGCGACATACCTGAATGGACTCCGTACTTCCGGGCCGCATAGGAAGCGGTTGAGGCCACTCCCCTCTCATGAGGAAGCCCGCCTACAATGACAGGCTTATCCTTAAGAGAAGGGTCGAGCAGTTCTTCAACTGCTGCAAAAAATGCATCAATGTCGATGTGGATGATATATTTCACTGGTTAATATTTCCGTAACACGCCTATGACCCGCCCCAGGATCCGCAGCTTCTTGACCGCGATCGGCTCAAACTCCGGGTTTTCCGGAACAAGGGATATATTTCCATTCTCCAGCTTCAGCCTTTTCAAGGTGATGGAGCCATCATCCAAAAAAGCCACGACCATCTCCCCGGAATTGGCGGAGGAAGTCCGTTCCAGCAGAACCCGGTCGCCGTCATCGATATAAGCATCCACCATGCTCTTGCCTTCCACCTGCACGCAAAAAACATTGCCTCTTTTACGCCCCACCATCCATTCCGGAACATCAACCGCGTCGCCTGAGGTATCAAACACCTCTCTGGGATAGCCGGCCGGCACAAATCCGAGCAGAGGCACTTTGACCCGGGCTTCTCCGGAACCAGGCCTGCCCATAAGTTTGACTTCCCCGTCCTTCTTGGTCACATATCCTTTTTTCTCCAGGCTGAGAATATGTTTATAAACAGCCGAAGGGCCGGCAATGTGGAGGATTTTTCCAAGTTTCCGGATGGTTGGGGAATATCCATGGGTAAAAATGAAATCCCCGAGCGCCTCTAAAACCTTTTTTTGCCTTGCAGTCAATTCGGTTCTCAGTTTGTTTACCATTTTGTTCACCTTTTATAAAATACCCCTGATCGCCTCACTTGTCAAGTAATTTCTTAGCTAACCTGGATTATTCACGAGTCGAGGCTATTTTTTATTTACAGGATGTTCTTATGTCGGTATAATCTTGCCAATGAAACAAGGCAGCAAGGAGATAATAAATGAAAAATAAAGGTTATCGTTCCCTGGAGATCAAAAATGAAGTCAACCGGAGAGAATTCTTAAAACTCAGCGGTGGACTCGGTTCAGTGGTCGGGGTGGGTTTGCTCCTGGGTACACCGCCGGTCTGGAGCTCCAAAAATGGGCTCGCTTCTCAAGAAAATCAAACAAAAACCAACATAAAGGATGTTTTATCGGTTGCCAGGACTAAAACCTCTTTACCGGGCCCATTTCCCGGCCGGGTCATAGAAGTCCACGACCCTAAAGCTATGGCTGAAGACAAGCCGGCCCCGGAAGTAATCGATGCCATGGTCAAAAAGGGAATTACCCGTTTAACCGGAAAGAACATGGCAGAAAGTTTTTCCCTGTTTTTCAAAAAGAGCGATATAGTCGGGATCAAAGTAAATCCGGTCGGACCAGGGCTTATAAGCACCAGGCTGGAAGTAGTGGACTCGGTCATCGATTGGCTCCTTAAAGGCGGTCTTAAACGTGAAAACTTAATCATCTGGGACAGGTTTGATTACATGCTGAAAGACGCAGGATTTACTCCGGAGCGTTATCCCGGGATCGGGATAGAAGGACTGCAGACCATGGATGAAGAAGCAGCGGCAGGAAAAAAGCAGGACGACAGCGCCTGGCTGGACAAATCCGGCCACCATGTCAGTGAAAAAAACTTTGATAAAAACTGTTTTTATTGGGCTGATGTAGAAGGGCCCAAAGACAAGGCCTATCTCAATCAACATGTCTTTAGTGGTAAATACTCATATTTCGGAAAACTCCTCACACAAAAACTAACTAAGATCATCAATATTCCGGTTTTTAAAAATACCGGCTCCGGCATATCCATGGCCACAAAAAATATCGGCTATGGCGCTATCTGCAACACTAACCGGCTCCATAAACCGTTATTTTTCAATGTCTGTACAGAAGTTCATGCTTTCCCGGTCATTCGGGACAAACTGGTGCTCAACATAACAGACGGGCTTCGCGCCCAGTATGACGGGGGTCCTGGGCCGGCTGCTAAATTCTGTTTCCTCTATAACCGTCTGTTTTTTGCCACAGACCCTTTTGCCCTGGATATGACCTGCCACAACCTGATCGTCCAAAAAAGAAAAAGTATGGACGCAAAAACCAACCTGCATCCCAGATATACAGAATACCTCCACACCGGGGAAGAATATGGGCTGGGAATCGCTGACCCTCAGAAAATCAAATATATTAAAGGATAAAATACCCAGCCGGGAAAAATGATAAAAACCAAAAACTTAGCTGTATTTATTCTATGCCTGGCCTTTCCCCTGCAGATTCCGGCCCTGCAGGTATACCTCCCGGGGTGGGAAAAAGAGGAAAAAATAATCCGGTTTAGTCCTGAAAATCTCTTTAATTATATTAATGGCGGCTCAGAGCTATTCCTGGAATTCGGTTTTAAAGAACTTCTCGTCCAAAATTACAGGAAAGCAGAGCAGGAGATCGGAATCGACATATACAAAATGGAAAACCCTGAAGCAGCCCTGGGTATTTATCTTATGAAATGCGGGAAAGAAACTCCCCTGCCTGAAATTGCGGCCCGTAATTCTTTTGACATCCATCAATGTGCGGTTGTAAAAAATAACTATTTTATCCTGGTCAACAACTTCAAAGGCAATAAGGCCTTAATACCGGTAATGGTAGAAGTTATGCAAACAGTATTAAATTCCATCTCTGAGATAAAAATAGAGACAGTCCTGGCCCTTATGCCGGAAAAAGGCTTGATCAGAGGCTCGGAAAAAATAATCAGAGGGCCTTTTGCCCTGCAGACGATATTCACTTTCGGCCAGGGAGATATCCTCAATCTGGGCGGCAAAATCTTCGGAGCTGTCGCAGATTATCAAAACGGTCAAAACGACACGTATACCCGGATTCTGATTCCCTACCCTGATAAAGAAACAGCCCTCAAAACTTATAAACATCTAATCTCAAATCTCGACCACTATTTAAAAATTCAGGAAACAAGTGAAAACTGCTTCTCATTTAAAGATTATAATGGGGAATACGGACTCGTTCTTCTGACAGGCAGCCATCTTAATATCAAGATCCTATTAAAGCTTCAGGCTTCCTTACGATAGGAATTAACGATAGGTCATAAAGGACAACAAAACAAAAGGATTTTACACTACATTTTATCAAAAAAATATTTTTATTGACATTTAAGTTAACTGGAGTTAGTATATTAACTGGAGTTAACTAATGAAGTTGCGAGATAAAAAAAAAGCACGAACTAAGCTGGGGATTCTTAATGCCACCCTTACTTTGATGAAAAAGAGGCCATTCAAGGATATTCTGGTAGAAGAAATTTGCGAAATTGTAGAAATATCAAGAGTTACTTTTTTTAAATATTTCCCAAAAAAAGAAGATATCTTTTACTACTACTTTATTGTATGGTGTTTTCAACGCACCATTGAATTGGATAATCCACCAAAAAGGGGATGGGAAGCTATTATTCACCTTTTCAATATCACCGGTCAAGAGTTATATGAAATTACCGATCTCAATAAAAACCTTCATTTGACCACTCTTAACTTGAAAGATCCGCCAATGAAATTTGATTTATCCATGGAAGAGAGGAAATTACTCTATCCGGCTAAAGAAAATCTTGAGGCAATTAATATCCTCCCTCTACAGAAGATGCTTCGGATTTTTATTCAACAGGCCTTTGATTCGGGGCACATCAACTCATTATATAATACAGATACAGCAACTAAGCTTGTCATATCTATTTTTTATGGGACATCCATGACTGCATTACTGGAGAAATCTTCAGACCCCCATTTTATCTACCAAGATAACCTGAGAATTATAATGGAATGCTTAGCACCTAAATATGGGAAGAATCCTTTAAATAGTGAACAGTAAGAAAATATCTTGGAGGTATCATCATGAATAGAAAATTAATCCTTTGTTTGTCAGGGATATTGCTTTGTCAGTGTCTCTTACTGTCAACTCATAAATCCGATGACCGGATTAACCTGCACGCATTGGAACAACATATCACTAACCTGATGGAGAAAAACCAAATCCCAGGATTGGCAGTCGGGATTGTAAGGGGAGATGAGATAATTTTACAGAAGGGTTTTGGATATAAAAATGTCAAAAATAAAGAACCTTTTGACTCAACTACCCTCTTTGGAATCGGATCCAATACTAAGACCTTTACTTCTGCTCTGCTTGGAATATTGGTGGATAAGGGTAAAATTAAATGGAATGACAAGATTATTACTCATTTTCCGGAATTCAAGGTTGATGATGAGTATTATACCCATCACCTGACCATTGAGGATCTTTTATCCCACAGATCCGGCATTTCAGGCGAGGAAACCGATAAATTCTGGATGGACTTTACCAAAAACAGAGAAGAAATAATAAAAGCCCTCTCCCACGTAAAACCAAAATATGATATTCGTAGTCTTTACGATTATAACAATGTCGCCTATATTGTACTGGGAAAATTAATTGAAAAGATAACCAATAAAACCTGGGAAGAGAATCTAAGGGAGGAAATATTGATACCCCTTGGGCTGAGTAGCAGTTTTGCAAAAAAATCCAAGTTCACCCCTAAAGATAATGTAATAACTCCCTACCACCCCACCAAGTCTGGGAATCAACCCCATCAATTCTATGACCTAAGTGCCATTATTAGTAACCTTTACGGACAGAGCAGGTTATTTCCGGTAATATATCCGGCCTCTAAAGATGAAAGAAAAACAACTGCTTGAGATACGTCTTTAAATTTCCCCAACCGGCCGGAGGGAACATCATTGTTTTTGGGAAGGACTCCGCCCTCAACCAATCCCGGAGAAACCATATTGATTGTGATCCCTGAAGAAGCTTCGGCTGCTGCAAAGAAAAACACTAAAATAAGAAAAATTAGTTTTTTTCATAAATTCATTTACTCTTAATTTTACAAAATACACTTAAAACCTCTGCTGCTTTTTTAATATCCTTTTCTTTTACTAGAATATAATCGGTATCGTAAGTTGATATTGCAAATATACTAATTCTAGCTCGCGCTAATGGATTCGCCAACGAAACAAGAATCCCTGTAAGAGAAAAATCTAATGGACCTTCAATCTTAAAAGCTCTCCATCCCTTTTCTGCTTTGATATTAGAGGGAATATAATTTTCAATGCAAACAATCGAAAGTTCATCGACTGTTCTCGTGATTGAAGAAAATTCGCTCTTTATCGCCCAAGAAGGAATCTGAGCATTCTTATCCAGACGACAAACGGCTAGCTTATCTGGCAATATTGAAAGTTGCAATTTTGAGTTTTTCATAATTGGAGTTGCCCCCTAGCCTTGGGGACAGTCGCTTTTCTTTAAAGCGACTGTCCCCAAGCGGATATGAGGATTGCAGAATAATTAAGGATGAAGTCCCTCTAATAGGCTAGTATCGTCTGCGGACGCGGGGTCCTCCATTGACTGCTTTGGCATCCAAAGCCCACATGCCGCGGCCGTGAGTGGCAATGACAATGACATTTTCCTTTGGATGGATGACCAGATCCTGAACATAGGCCGTGGGCAGGTTACCGCCCAGCACATCCCATTTCTTGCCGCCGTCTTTGGTAACATAAACCCCGACATCGGTTCCGACATACAAAATATTCCGGTCGATCGGATCCTCAACAATGACATTAACCGGTCCGAGTTTGATATTGCCGGCAATACTTTGCCAGGTTTCACCAAAATCGGTTGATTTCCAGATATAAGGGGCAAAATCATCATCCCGTTTGCCGTTTTGGGTCATGTACACTGTGCTCTGAGCATAACGGGAAGCAGCAATCCGACTGACCCATTTGCGAAAGGGCAGGCCTTTCATGATTTCCTTCCATGATTTGCCACCATCCTTGGTGATATGGACCTTGCCATCGTCTGTGCCGCAGTAGATGAGGTTGCCGTTTTGGGGAGATTCGGAGACAGTGAATATGGTTTGATAGGGAATATCGCCCAATTCCTCTTTTATGTTATAGCTCATATTAGGGCTGATCCGTTCCCAGACATCTCCCTGGAACCGGGAGCGGTAGAGATACTGGAGTCCGAGATATACGGTATCCGGATGATTGGGAGAGAGAATAATAGGCGCCAGCCATTGGCCGCGAAGATACTCCAAGCCTTTTTCCTCAGGAGGAAATATATTCTTTGACTGTTCCTGGCTCAGCTTGCTGAGATCGGCACGTGTGATGTGGCCGTAAAATCCGGCGGAATAGACGAGCTCGGGATTCCGGGGATCAATGGCATGAGTGGAGCCTTCCCCACCTGGGGCTCTTTCCCATTCGACAGCAGCGAAGCCACTGCCTCTTCTGGTTATAACACCCCTAAAACTACCGTGATCCTGCATGGAACCATAGACACGGAAGGGAGTGTCCAGGTCAAAGGAGACATTAAAAAACTGACAAACAGGTAAGTTGTTCAAGAACTGCCGCCAGGTTTTTCCTTTATCATAGGATATGACGATTCCACCGTCATTTACATTAATGATGTAATTGGAATTATCAGGATCGATCCACATGCCGTGATGGTCACCATGCATGCCGCTCAGCCGCTTATAGGTTTTGCCGCCGTCATTGGAAACGCTGAGAGGAACGCCCATGATATAGACTGTTTCCGGGTCATTAGGATCGACCCGGATCTGGCCGAATACCCAGCCGAAGGTACCGGAATGGCGCATCGTGTATTGCAGCAGTTTTTCAGACAAACCGCTGACCTGAGTCCAGCTTTCACCCTTGTCATTCGACCGGTAGACGGTCGCCCCTTTTATAATGGCCTTCAGGTTCCGGGTATAGGAATCCGCCTTTTCCTCTGCTGTGAGCTCTCGCGCAACTTCATAATTATCGACTAAGGCATAAAGCACATTGGGTTGAGACAGGCAGATATCGAGCCCGATCCGACCACGAAACTTGGCCTCGGGCAGTCCATTATTGATCGGCTTCCAGCTGGCGCCGCCGTCCGTGGTTTTATAGACGCCGCTTTGCATGTAACCGGGCATAACCCGGGGATCATTCCATTTAGGACGAATCCGTGACCAGGCTGTTGCGTACAGGGTTTCGGTATCGTCCGGATCCATGGCCAGGTCGAAAGCACCGGTTTTTACGTCAATATAAAGGATATTGACCCATGTTTTACCGCCGTCCGTGGTTTTGAACAATCCCCGCTCTTTGTTGTCAGTCCATTCATGACCGCCCGCAGCGACATAAACGATGTCGGGATTGGTCGGGTGAACAACAATCCGCCCGATCGTTAAAGTGCCGGCCAGCCCCATGTGCTGCCAGGTCTTCCCGGCGTCTATCGATTTGTAGATGCCGGCGCCGTTCTGGGAACTGCGGAAGATATTGGCCTCACCTGATCCGACCCAGATGATGTCCTGGTTGGAGGGAGCCAGCGCGATATCTCCGATCGAAGCCGTGGCTTCATGTTCAAAAATAGGTTCCCAAGTCGTCCCCTCATTCACGGTTTTCCAGACACCCCCCGACGCTGTGGCTACATAGATCGTATAATTCTCTCCCTTGGGTCTCACGGCAGCGATGTCTGTACAGCGGCCGCTGACATTGGTCGGACCGATATGCGACCATTTCTGATTTTTGAAAGGTGAATTTTTCGTCAGCTCCTGATGCGCGGCAAACCAATCAAGACGAAGCTGGGAATCTGTGTTCTTGATGATCTCCTTTTTTTTCGTTTTTTTGGCCTGCAGCGGTGCATTAAAAGATGCGACCAAAAAAACACCCACCATTATTATAATGGCTGTTCTTAAGATAGACTTGCGATTCATAAGGCCTCCTTGTATTTAGATATGAATTTATAAGCATTAAAAGTATCACTATTAGGACGCTGAGTAAAGACCCTTTCTTCCTTTTAAAGCTTCCAGCCGCCTGCCACCACCAGGTTATTCCCGGTTATATATCCGGCCTCTAAAGATGAGAGAAAGACAACTGCTTGAGATATATCTGTGAATTTCCCCAACCGGCCGGAGGGAACATTATTATGTTTAGGAAGGACTCCGCCCTCAACCAATCCCGGAGAAACCATATTGACTGTGATCCCTGAAGAAGCTTCGGCTGCTGCAATAGTGCGGGTTAAGATCAAAAGACCGGCTTTGGCAACAGCATAAGGAGCAATGGTAGGAAATGCTGTAAGCTGTTCCACCCGGCTGTAACCAAGATTTATAATCCTTCCCCAGCCTCTTTTTCTCATACCGGGAAGAGCTGATTTTAAGCAAAACAAAGCACTTAAAAGGTTTCCCTGAAAAACCTCCTTCCATTCTTCTGAGGTTACTTTTTCCCAGGGTTTGACAAGGATAGGACCGAAATTATTCACTAATATATCGATTTTCCCAAAATATTTTTCCACATCTTCAATTAGGTTTACGGCTTCTTTCTCACATGTAAGGTCCGCCTTGAAAGCTTTGCTTTTTTTCCCTTTCTTTTTTATCTCAGCAACAACTTCTTCTGCAGCTTTAGAATTTTTATTAAAATGAACCGCTACCCCACTTACTGTATCTGCCAGACTTAGAGCAATATCCCGACCGATTCCCCGGGTGCTGCCAGTCACTAAGGCAACCTGATCTGAGGTATTCATAAGAAATGTCGATATGTATTGTACCTGTTTATAAATAAGTATTCTACATTGATGGATACATAAATCCTATTTGCCATTTCGTTCACAATATAATCTCTATATATAATCAACATTTCTTATGAATAATTTAATTTTCCGGCTGTATGGCGTTTTTGCAACACGGCGAGCATGTCTTTTGTCATCAAGGTTAAATCATAGGTGGGTTTCCAATTCCATTCTTTACGTGCGGCAGCGTCATTCACGGATTTAGGCCAAGAATCAGCAATTTTCTGACGGTAATCCGGCTTATAATCAATAGTAAACTCCGGTATGTGTTTTTTGATCTCAGCTGCAAGCTCTTCTACCTTAAAGCTCATGCCTGCGATGTTAAAATCAGAATGATGTTCAAGCCGGGAAAAGTCGGCTTCCATAATATCTATAGTCGCTTTTAGACAATCTGGCATATACATCATGGGAAGCCTTGTGTTTTTATTGACAAAACAGGTATATTTTTTATATTTGACTGCGGCATAGAAAATCGCAACTGCATAATCTGTTGTTCCTCCTCCCGGGAGGGTTTCATAACTTATGATGCCGGGATAGCGACAGCCTCGTATATCAAGGTTATAGTGCTGGACATAATAATCACAGAGGAGCTCTCCTGCGACTTTTGTAAGGCCGTACATGGTTTTGGGTTTTAATACTGTCTCTTGAGGAGTAAGTTCTTTTGGTGTTTCCGGCCCGAAAACTGCAATAGAACTGGGAACAAAGATTTTTTTGACATTGAGCTCTCTGGAAACTTCTAAAATATTATAGGTGCCGCTTATATTGACATTCCAGGCAAGCTGGGGGTTTTTTTCTCCTGTTGCTGATAAAATTGCAGACATATGATAAATAGTATTGATTTGATATTTTTTTATGATTTCTTTCAAGTGAGCGGGATTGGTCACATCCAATTTTTTGTAGGGGCCGGAATCATTTAAAACTGGAGGAATGTCAGCCTTAATATCAGTTGCCAGGACATTCTCAGGTCCGAATTTTTTTCTCAGAATGGGAGTCAATTCCGAGCCGATCTGACCGGCTGCTCCGGTTACCAGGATCTTTGTTTGCGCTTCTGTCATTTTAGTGCCTTTTGAATATAATTTATCATGAAAGGATTATAATTAACTGAGTCTTCATTTAATGATTTACATCCCACAGCTTTTTCCATTTTCTATTCTCTTTAGTCTTATCCGTATCCTCCGCGTCAAATTTTCTTCAAATCCCGTATTGAGCAATGATCTCCTGCTTGCTTTTACCGAGAACATCATATTTCTTCCCTACTTTAATAAAAGCTTCCAGAGCTTTATCCAGGTGTTCGATCTCATGTCCAGCCGAAATCTGAGTCCGGATGCGTGCCTTTCCATTAGGAACCACTGGAAAGAAAAATCCAATCGCATAAACACCTTCCTCATAAAGGTCCCGGGAAATATTCTGAGCAAGCCCGGCATTAAAAAGCATAACCGGGACAATGGGAGTATCCCCTTCCTTGAGCACAAAACCTGCCTCAGTTAAGCCCTTCCTCCAGTATTCAGCATTCTTCTCGAGCTTATCCCGGCGCTCTGTACTTTGAGAAAGAATGTCAAGGACTTTTAAAACTCCTGATACTACCACCGGAGCAATCGTATTAGAGAAAAGATAAGGACGGGCTTTCTGCCTACACATCTCAACTATCTCCTTTCTCCCGGAAACACAACCACCGGAAGCCCCGCCTAAGGCCTTGCCAAAAGTAGTAGTGATGATATCTATTTTACCCAACACTCCGTATTTCTCATGAGTGCCTCGTCCGGTTTCGCCAATGAAACCGCTGGAATGGGAATCATCCACAAAGAGCATCGCATCATATTTTTCACAGAGACCAGCCATCTCATCCAGTTTAGCCGTATCTCCATCCATAGAGAAAACTCCATCTGTAATAACAAGTTTTAATCTTTTATCTGCATGTAACTGCAGTTTTTTCTCCAGGTGCCCCATATTAGAGTGCTTAAATGTATCATGTTGAGCACTGCAGAGCCTGATCCCATCAATGATCGAAGCATGAACCAAGCGGTCGGATATCATCACGTCTTCATCGGTCAAAATAGCTTCAAAAACTCCGGTATTTGCATCCATACAGGAAGGGAAAAGTATAGTGTCCTCTGTTCCCAGGAATTCTGTGACCTTCTGCTCCAGCTTACGATGTATATCCTGAGTCCCGCAAATAAAACGTACAGAAGACATTCCGTATCCACGGGAGTCCAATCCCTCGTGAGCAGCCTTTATAACCTCGGGATGACTTGAGAGTCCCAGATAATTATTCGAACACATATTGATGACTTTTTTAAGTTCAGTACCTTTTGGAAATTCAACTTCAATATCAGCAGCCTGGGAAGAATGGATAAACCTTTCCTCTTTGAATATTCCTTTATCCTCAATATCTTTTAATTGTTCCTTGTATATCCCTTTGATTTTATTACTATAACTCATGTTATTGCTCCTGCTTAAATTAAGCTTTCACAAATTCCTTAACAAGTTCTGTGATCTTGTCAACACTATCAAATGCTTCCGGAGTGGCTTTCTCATCCGGGATAGAGATCTTGTATTTGCTTTCGAGAAACCTTTTTAAAGAAACCATTGAAAAAGAATCTACTATACCCCCTGAAATAAGCGGAGTATCATAAGTAAGCTCCTCATCCTCATCTTCAAGATACTCTTCAATCACATATTCTAAAACGGTTTTTTTTATATCTTCCATTTCTCACTCCTTATATATAAATTTAAAGCCAAAAGACAGTCCTATTTTATGCTTAATCACTCCTCATCTTCAAGGGTTGAAGTATCTCCGATCTCCTCTCCCCATTCTTTTGCATGCAGCAGCCTCCGCATTATCTTTCCGCTCCGAGTTTTAGGAAGAGAGTCCACATACTCGGTTTCCTGGGGCATAGCCAGGGGCGAAAGTTTTTTGCGAATAAAATTCATAATCTTTAATTCCAGCTCTTCAGAAGGCTCGAACCCCGGCTTTATAACAACAAATGCTTTTACTACTTCCATATTGACTTCATCCGGTTTAGCGACAACAGCGGATTCGGCAACAGCTTCATGCTCAAGCAGGGCAGACTCTACTTCAAAAGGGCTCACTAAATGCCCTCCTGTATTGATGACATCATCATCCCTGCCTACGAACCAATAATACCCCTCCTTATCAATGCTGGCCCGGTCTCCGGACAGGTACCAATCATTGGCAAACTTTGCCTTATAAGTATCCTCATTATTCCAGTATGTTCTCATCATAGAGGGCCAGCCGGGCTTAAAAGCGATCAGCCCGATCTTTCCCGGTTCCTCAACCGGTTCAAAACTCTTAGGATCAAGCACTTCTGCCGTTATACCGGGAAAAGGTTTCCCCATTGACCCGGGCTTTACCTTCATACCGGGAAAATTAGTCAGCATGATAGCCCCGGTCTCAGTCTGCCAGTAAGTATCCAGGAAGTGCTTTCCAAAGACTTTCTTCGACCAGATAACCGCCTCAGAATTCAGGGGCTCCCCCACACTGGCCAGATGACGCAGGGAAGAAAGGTCATGCTTCTTGATCACTTCATCTCCAGCTTTCATTAGAGAACGGATCGCGGTCGGGGCTGAATACCAAACCGTAACTTTCTGTTTTTCAATAAATTTGTACCAAGCCTCTGCTGAAAAGCCCGTGTCCAGCACACATTGAGTGACCCCGAGGCTCCAGGGTCCGATAATCCCATATGAAGTTCCTGTTACCCAACCCGGATCAGCTGTGCACCAATAGATATCATTATCCTTAAGGTCCAGCACCCATTTGGCAGTCAAATATTGCCCGATGAGGGAATAATGTACATGTTTTACTCCTTTTGGCTGGCCGGTGGTGCCGGAAGTATAGTGCAAAACAGAAGGAGATTCGGCTTTTGTGGGAAAAATCTCAAGCTCCTCGACTGGAGTTTCCTCTTTTAGAGAAAAAATCATCTCCCCCTCGCGCAAAGGTTTTTTTCCGTCATGATCCACAATAATGACATGTTTCAAATTAGGAATTTTATCTTTGATCTTTCTGACTTTGGCCACATGTTTTCTCTGAGTGATAATAACCGTTGTTTCAGCGTTTTCCAGCCGCACATGAAGTGATTCATCTCCAAAAGCAGAAAAAAGCGGTTGAGCGATAGCTCCTATTTTTAATATACCTATAAAGCCAAGATATAGTTCAGGGATCTTATCAAGAAAAAGACATACCCTGTCTTCATTCTTGACTCCAATTTTTTTCAGGAAAAGACTTATGGTATTAGTGGCCAGGCGGACATCATTGAAAGTATAACTGTTTTTCTTTCCTCCCAGTCCTTCCCAGATCAAAGCCGGTTTATTTGCTTTTCCCATTTGACAGATCCTATCGGAACAATACCAGCCGATATTTAAATCATCTCCCTCTTTGTAGCCGAGCTCTTTTTCAGATATCGACCAATTAAAATTTTTTACTCTTTTTTCATAAGAACCAATATTTGACATTCTCTGCTCCTCTTTTATTTTTCTATAGTTACAATCGAAGTTGCTAAATTTTTTATATGTGACAAGGAGACATGGATATGTTTTATACCTTCCTTTGCCATAAGCTGCTTTGCTTTCCCATGCACAATTATTTCAGGCTTGCCCAACTTGTCATTGATTATTTCTACATCCTTAAAAGTCAATCCGCCTCTCCATCCCATTCCCATAGCTTTAAAAAATGCCTCTTTAGCGGCAAAACGGGCAGCATAATTCTGGGATTTATACTTTTTTTTTTCACAATAAGCTATTTCTCTTGAAGTATATATTCTTTCTTTGAACCTGCCTCCCTTTGAAATCTGCCTTTTTATCCTATCCACCTCGATAATATCAATACCTAATCCAAAAATCATTCATTTCCTCTCTTTTTGAAACAACAATTATAACAGAGATAACCCGATCTAGTAAACCTTTACTACCCTAGCTTCATACCCTGCGCCTTGTATCTGCAACAACCTCAACTCGTGAATAATCCAGGTTATTTGTCAATTTTTGCCATTGTTATTCCAGTATAACCAAAGAAAATGGAAATCAAGGGAACCAAAAGATTAAGGTAGGCGTAAGGAAGATACGCAAAAGGGCTCACCATTAATGTCGCCCCCATAAACGCCCCGCAGCTGTTCCAGGGAATAAGCGGGGAGGTCAAAGTCCCCGAGTTTTCAAGAACTCGGGAGAGATTTTTTGGATGCAGGCCCTTTGCCTCAAAAGCGCTTTTAAACATCCTTCCAGGAACAACAATAGCAATATACTGGTCAGCAGCAAGTATATTCATTCCTATACAACTGAAGACAACCGTTGTTACCAAAGTGCCTGTCCGCTTGACATACTTAAGAAGCGCTCCCGCCAGAACTCTCAACATTCCGGTTTTCTCCATAATCCCGCCAAAAGAAAGAGCGCATATTATTAGAGCAACAGTTTCCATCATGCTCAGAAGTCCACCCCGGGAAAGTAGTTCATCCACCATAGCTACCCCTGTCTCAGAAATATATCCGGAATGGGCAGCCTGGATCACATCTCCCAGAGATTTAGATTGAGTCACTACGGCAAAAATCCCCCCCATAAGGGTTCCTCCTAACAGGGCCGGCAGCGGAGGTGTTTTAAATATAACCATGACAATTACCAACAAAGGGGGCAGCAATAGGACAGGATGGATAAAAAAGTTTGCTTTTATAGTGGATAACATGGTTTCAATATTTTGAGAAGTCAGAGCACCCCCTGAGAATTTTGTTCCTAAATACGCGTATAAAACCAAAGCGATAATATAACCTGGAGTAGCCGTATAAACCATATGCCTTATATGCGAGAATAAATCCGTACCAGCTACAGCCGGAGCTAAATTTGTAGTATCGGAGAGAGGCGACATTTTGTCCCCAAAATAAGCCCCTGAAATAATTGCTCCTGCTACCATAGGCACTGGAATATTCAATCCCTGCCCTACACCTATAAGGGCGACCCCAACCGTACCTGCTGTTGACCAGGAAGAGCCAGTGCCAAGAGAAATGATAGAACATATTACCATGGTTGCTGCCAGAAATATCCCGGGAGAGAGCGCTTTAAGGCCATAATAGATCATAGCAGGCACAATACCCCCTGAAATCCAAGTCCCGATCAAAGTTCCGACAACTATTAGAATCAGGATAGCTGCCATAGCTAAATTGATGCCATTTACAATCCCGTCTTGAATTTCCTTCCACGGATACTTTAAATAAACCGCTACTCCAGCTGCTGCAGAAGCACCCAATATAAGAGGGATATGGGCAGTCTGTTTAAGGATAACAATAATCGTAAATAAGGCTCCGATTAAAAAAATAACCGGAATAAGAGCTAATCCTACACTAGGTTCTTTTCTGTCTGCTTTCATAATTATTTCCTTGAATTTAGAATAGAAAATTCTATGCTAATTGCTTATAAAAAGCAACTGAGGAAAGAAAAAGGAGTTCCCTCAAATTTTTTCAAACCTGAAGAGGTGGAGGCATGGACACGGGTAAGTCCCTGCGAAAGACAGGGATTTCCCCCAGCCGGGAAATCCAGAAAAAAAGAAGAGGAAATCCATTTTTTAATAAAAAAGCGGTAAAAAGAATCATGTTAACTGACCTGATTCTTGCCTAAGGCTCTGAAGCTTAGAAAAAATGGGGGGGGTCGGTTTAATAGATATTATCTATTTTGATGCCGTGATAATACTTTTTTAATATTTCCTTGTGATCAGCTCCGGCCTGGGCCATTCCAAAGGCCCCGATCTGGCACAAGCCTACTCCATGGCCCCAGCCCTTCCCTCTGAAAGTAAAATATTTCACTTTTCCGCCTTCATCAAATTCCCGGTCAATAATAAAAAGGGTATCCCTCAGACCCAGAACCCTCCGAATCCTCAAGCCTTTAACCAGGACAGGAGGATTGCTTCCTTTTATTAGAAGTTCAATTACCCGCTTTGAACTCCCCCTTTTTTGAGAGACTATATCATCTAACTCTCCTACTGGATAATATTGGTTTATCCTCTTACTTAAATCTTCCCGGGAAATTCTTTCCTGCCAGTTATGATAGGTCGAGCTTCGATCTAAAATGTTAGAATAAGGAGGATAAATAATTTCTATAAGAAGAACTTCTCCCTCAGTTTCAATCCACTTTACTTTTTCTCCGCCCAGAACCTCAAGTTGAGATACAAAAGAACATATCCCATTGTAGTTTCTTATCAGAAAAATATCCGGAGATAGCGCCAGCTGCAGCTTATCCTCTTCCATCTCCAATTCGATCTTATCTTCATGTTTAGCCTTGAATATTCCTTCCTTTGTAAAACTTTTATAGTTTTGCATAACTTTCCAGAGATACAAGACAACTTCCCCCCTTGTGAGGGCTCTGTGGGAGCTGCCGATTTTATCAAAAGAAGGAAGAATCCCTGACTGAATAAGATAGGCCGCATTGCCTTCTGTCTTCTCTGACCATTCTCCCCTATTTTTTAGAATAAAATCCTTCTCGCTCTCAAGTAATAGATTATCTACCCTGCCCTGCCAAGCAAACATATCTATAACCATATCAACAAACATTTCCAAGGTAAAAGAAGATTTTTTGGAAGCATTTTTGTTAACATTATTCTTCTTCCCAAGTAATGCACTGGCATTTCTAAGCCAAGATTCCGCTTCCGAAACAGAAATCAACTCATTGAAAAAAGCCGGACGCATTTCAGAGAGAATAATTCCCAGGCTTATAAGGGAGGCGACTTCCGGGCTGATATTTTCACCACTGACATAGATAGGAACAAAAGACTTATTGCTCTTAATCTGCCATTCTCTTTGCTTTTCATATACACAACTTGTACTTCTAAGGTAAGGAAGAGCCGACCCAGAGAAAATATTCTCTACATCTTCAGTTCTCCCTCCACAAGTACTGGTATAAAGGGCATTGATCAATTTCCCTCTGTATACAGCAACCTCTCCCTTTGTCTCCCTAACTGCTTGATTGCTTATAGGATGCTCCGCATTCATGCCGAGATAAAACTGAGATTTTGGAGTATCGCACAAGTCATATCCGAGGTCAGCATATGAATCCATATTTTTAATGGCATAAGTTCGGGCAGCAATGGCCTGAGCTTTTTGCGCTTCAAGTTCAGGAAAATTGTAAGGCGAGAGCTCGCTGGGAACAACAGCTTTAAGATAATCTTCTATGTAAAGAGTATTCACCAGAACTATACCACTAGGTAAAGCTTTCAGAGTTAGAATGCCACGATAATCCCTTCCTTTGTAGGAAAGGTAACTCTGAGGATTACTGGGAATAAAATAAAGTTCTGTGTTATCACTCAGGCTTATAAATTCATCATCCACCATAATCCAGAGAGGTTTGGATTCCTCATTAGTGATTTCCTCTCGTAAAATCCAGGGATCCTCAACCCCATGCTCCCTAAGTTTCCCTATATAATTTAAAGCATCCTCTCTAGTTATAAAATCTCCCACAATTATTTTATATCTGCCAAAAAAATCATCTTCTGCAGTCTGTCTGACATATACCTTCTGTTCGATCTTCATTTTTAGATCCTGGGCGATAATCTCTGCTTCCTCTTTGTTTTTAGCGTGTGCAACTTGAATTGTGTATTTTTCCTTCAGTTTTTCTTTAAATCCTTTGATAAATACTTCATCAATATCTTCAGCTATAAGTTTGTAATTATTAATAACCTCGTAGACCTTCATCCCGGAAGAAGCTGATAGTTTTATCTGATCGAGATTTGCTCCCAGCCCTATGCGTATTATCGGCTTTGGAATTAAATACCCTTGAAAAAAATCCTTATCTTTCCCAAATTCAACTGGCTGTCCACCTAGGAGAAAAAGAGAAATAGAGATGGCGATAAAGTACTTCAGATTTTTGTACAGAAATTTTTTCATTTTGCTGAATTATTGAGTGAATTTAATAGAAATATATCTTAATTAAAACCCTTTTGTCAATAAAAAAAACTATATATTCAACCTCTTTGTTTTCCTTACACTATATGTTGTAGATTCTTTGCTTTATTAGGAATTGTGTATACTAGCGGAAAACCCTATAATTGTCAAGGCAAATTGTTTGTAATGATTTTAATAAACTGATAATATATCAGAAAAGATATTGTGCAGAGTAAAATAAGACAAAGGGATATAGAATGAATCTAGTAATTGTAGATGAAGATATTACCTCCTATGACTTGGCTTCTAGTTCTAAATTAATCGCTAATTGTGAAGTATTTTATTCGGAAAATTTAAAAGAAATCCTTACATTCACCATAGAACATGACACGGATATAATCGTCATCGATATAGACAGGGATGAATTTAATAGAGTTACCCTTATCAGAGAGCTAAAAAAATCTGACGCAATGCTGGATGTAATTCTCGTCGGCAGTCTTCTTCCAAGTTATAAAGTTATGGAGCTGATAAATGCTGGAGCAACTGAATATATAACAAAACCCTTTCAGAAAGAAGACTTGCACCATGCTTTCCAAGAAATCAAGGATAAAAAGAAATTACGGAAAGAGACCTATCGACTGGAAAAACGCTTGGAGAAAAAATATCTTTTCCAAGGGATCGTCGGTAAAAGCCCATATATGCTGGAAATATTCTCTTTAATTGAAAAAATAGCTAAATATTTTTCAACTATCTTGATCACAGGCGAAACAGGAACTGGAAAAGAAATGATAGCTAATGCTATACACCATTCCAGCCAGATAACAAACAAAAAACTTGTCATCTGTGATTGTGTCTCCATCCCGGTTACTTTATTTGAATCAGAGCTTTTTGGATATGCTAAAGGAGCCTTTACAGGCGCTGATAAAAATAGGAAAGGCCTGTTCGAAGAAGCCCACAAGGGAATTATTTTCTTAGATGAGATCGCTGAAATCCCCGTTTCTGTTCAGGCAAAACTGCTTAGAGTCTTAGAATACCAGCAATACCGCCCTTTGGGTTCTAATGAAATAAAAAAAGTCAATGTGAAAATAATTGCCGCTACAAACAGAAACCTTAAAGATTGCATAAAGAAAAAAATATTTCGAGAGGATTTATACCACCGTCTTAATAAAGTAGAAATCCACCTTCCTCCCTTGAGAGAAAAACCTGAGGATATTCCCCTTCTGGCCAGGTATTTTCTGGATAGATTTAATAAGAAATTTTCTAAGCATATCAAAGGAATCTCCCGCCATGTCCAGAAATTGTTTTTAAAGTATAAATGGCCGGGCAATATAAGAGAGCTTGAGAATGTTCTGGAAAGAGCAGTGATGCTTTGCAATAAAGATTTTATTGACATTGAGGATCTCCCTAAAAACCTGCGATCAACATTCTTTTCTAAACATGAAATTCCCTTCATCGACAAGCAAAATCTTTCAACTCTTGATGGCTTGGAAAAAGAATACATTATATATCTGATGAAACTTACAGATAATAATAAACGTAAGGCTGCTAAAATTCTCGATATCTCCCGCACTACGCTGTACAATAAACTGGCTAAGTATAATATCCGTGAATAATTCAGGTCCGCCTGAACTATTCATAAAAGATGAAATTCGGGTGTGGCTTGGGCTCATTCAGATTTTTAACGCCATTCTTATACCGCTCTTTTCGGCTGCTGCGCAACTCCCCACGGACGGGGGTCAGACATGCTCTCAGTCCGGCTCTGCCGGGTTCCCCCAAATAGCGCTCTCAGAAGAAGGCTAAATCTTCAATGTCGCTTAATCCACACCAGAATTTCATCTCGGCTCGCCTGAAAGTTAAAAAAAGGTTTTCATTTTGTGCTCCAGCACAAATTGGAAATAGCTTTTTATTTTTGGCTACAAGCCAAAAAGAAAAAGCTTCTTTGTCTTATCCGCATCGATCCTCTTCTAATATTTTTTAGCTTTAATCCGTGTTCTCAGCGTCCTCAGTGTAAAATTCTCTTTTTCGCATTTTTATATTCGCATGTTAAACTATTGAACAGAAAACGTATTAATGCATAACTCAATTATTATCTATACATTACATATTATCCGAAAATAAGTGTTCAGTAATTATACAAAACCAATCCCCAGGAAGGGCCCTTATAATACCTGCTATTTTCTATAATATCAACAACTTATCTACATTTATATATCTGGCACTTTCTTTGCATAAATAAGTATTGAAATACAGGCGAGGAGGCCAAAGTAATAAATCTTTTCAAAATCTTTAAAAAAATCTTACCGGTATCTTTTATTATCATTATGAATGGAAGATAAATATTACGGAAGATAATATGCTTATGCGAAAATCAAAATACCTCAACCATTATTTAACTCACCTAAAACAGGACGTCCACCCAGATTGCTTGCCTACTCTTGCCTCATTGGAGGAAGGATATATATGCTATCTGCTTGAGCTGACAGGAAACAACCTTGCCAAAACCGCAGATATCCTCAATCTTCATCCAGATGTGCTTATTAACCGGCTTAAAAAGTATGATGTCTGGTTGTAAATCCAGGTTAAATAAAATCCGTATTATCATTCGAGGAATATTTTTGTTTACAGTTAAACCACAAACAATTATAATCGAAAAAAAGGAGATATTCATGAAAAAAACATTGACTGTATGTGCCTTATGTTTTTTCCTATTGAGTCTGATTATATTGCCTGCTTTAAATCTAAACGCCCAAGAAAAAGAAGTTAAAAAATCTGACCCCAAAGCCCTTAAAATCCTTGATAAATCGATTGAGGCCATGGGAGGCAGAAAACTTCTGGAAAGCATAAAAGATACTACTATCACCGGTTCAATGGAACTTATCACGATGGGAATGGAAGGTTCCTTAACTATGTACAGCAAAGAACCTGATAAAATGCGAATGGACATTGAAATTATGGGCATGACTATCACTCAGGCTTATGACGGAGAGATGGCCTGGATGTTCAATCCCCAAACCGGCGCCAACGAAGAAATGTCGGAACAGATGACGGATGATATAAAAAGAGATGCTATGGGAAATGAAATAATTCTAAACCCGGAAAAACATAACATCGTTTATACATATAAAGGCATTGAAAAATTTGAAGGCAAAGACCATCATGTTCTAAAACAGATTCATCCGGACGGCTGGGAAGCTACTATGTATATCGATGCAAAAACCAACTTGACATACAAAGTAGTTGCCTTAGTTACAAATCAAATGGGAGTAGAAGTTGAAACCGAGTCCTTCACCACCGATTATAAAAAGGTAGCTGGAATGATGGTAGCCCATACAATGACCACTTACCAGGATGGAGAAGAATTCATGACCATGACTCTCACTGAGATTAAATTCAATTCCGGCCTCGAAGACTCTATGTTTAAAATGGAGTAACCCAGCCTGACAAAAATATTTAAACCGGTCTCCTATTTCCCTATCTCATCCAGTATTTTATGAGCAAGCTTTAGGGCACGCAGACCCTCTTCTCCGCTTACTTTTTTGTTTTTCCCTGTTCTTACACAGGATAAAAAATTTTTAAGCTCTATTTTCAAAGGCTCCTCTTTCTTGATCTTCAGTGTCTTAATATCTGTTTGCCTCCCATTTAAAGGGAAGGACTTGACTTCCTGGTCCATATAATCAACTGAATAATATGCAGTCGGCTCAAATATCCTTAGATTTCTGACTTTACCCTGGTGGACACGGCTGGCAGTGAGAGTGGCAACACAGCCGGACTTGAATTCAAGCCGGGCATTGGCAATATCAAACTTTTCTGACAAGACATGTATCCCTGAGGAACGGATAACATCTACTTCATCATTTATTAAATCTAGAATAATATCCAGGTCATGGATCATCAGGTCAAGCACTACATTCGTATCCAAGGAGCGGGCTGAAAAAGAGCCCAATCTCTGCACCTCGATAAACTTCGGTTCTTTAACAATATCATGCAATGCTTCCACAGCAGGATTGAACCTTTCCAGATGACCTATCTGGAGAATAAGGCCTTTTTTTTTGGCCAGATCGACCAGCCTCTCAGCTTGCTCTACAGTATCGGTCATCGGCTTCTCTAACAATACCGATTTCCCTTCTTTTAATAGCCTCTCTGCAATAGAAAAATGCTCTGAAGTCGGAGCCGCTACAATACCCGCATCTATTTCATCCAACATATCTTCAAAATTTTCATAATAGGGAACCCTATGGCGATTGCCTATTACCATAGATTTACTTAAATCAATATCTGCAACTCCTTTAAAGTCGACCTTTTCCAAATAAGATAGTATTCTTGCATGCTGGGTACCAAGATATCCGACTCCGATAATCCCGACTCTAAGCTTATCCATTGTTTCCTTATCCTATTTTATAAATTAATATTATACCATATTTTTTATAGATTTCTATGCTTCGGGAAGAAAAAGAATTTGACCCGGATATTCACGGATAAAGCTATAAAAACAATATTTTACGCTGAGGACGCAGATGGACGCGGATTAAACCAAGTAGCTTTTTCTTTTTTGGCTTACATCCAAAAAACAAAAAGCTACTTCCAATTTGTGCTTAAGCACAAAATGAAAACCCTTTACAAATTTTCTCCATTTTTTATTTGCCATTCTCATGATCCACAAAAAAACATTATTACTTCTTAATTAAACATAAGCTTTTTCATAGAGTTAGTTCAACTTGCTTCGCGAAGCGAAGTGATGAAGGGTTGATTTCATCCGTGTCAATCCGCGTCTAATATTGTTTTTTTGCTATAATCACTATATTATGGGCATTTGCAAGCTCTATTGATTCTTCCATCTGGAAAAAAGGCATTTTCTCGGCCTCGAAACAAAGCGCAGCACATTCTGAACTGACCAAACTTTTAACAGTTCCTAATCCTATTGCAGGCAAATCAATCCTGGTATCTTGAATAGTGCGGCAGACCTTAACCACGACCGTATTTTTTCCGGCCAGATCTCTGCTCCGCCTTATGGCTTTATCTGTCCCTTCCATCCCCTCTATTGCTACAATGGCTTTATTCTTAACAATAACTGTTTGCCCTATATCCAGGTCTGCAGTCTTTCTGGCAATATCCCAACCGAACTCTATGTCATCCATTATTGTACGAGTCGGTTTTTTTTTACTAAGGACCCCGGGAGCACAGACAGCCGGAGCAATAAACATTGTCGTATCTATCACCTCTATTCCATGGCTGGCAAGATAATCAATTGCAGTCTTTAATATTGCAGATGGACTCCTGTCTTTTCCCCCAGCCAGAAGACCTAAAACAGAGCGGCTGAGTTTTTTGGATTTAATAATCAGTAAGTGATCAATTTTTCCTGCAAAGACTGCTTTTGTTACCCCGTTTTTTTTAAAAAACGGCACCACATCCAAAACATTGCTGATATCAAACCAGGCAAAGACATCAGAAACATTCTGAAGCTTAGAAGCAGATTGGCCCTTGATTCCTGCTACAATACAGCTATACCCTTGTTTTCTAACTTGATTACAGACAAAAAGGCCGAATTCGCCTGAGCCGGCGATAATCCCTATATTTTTTTTCACTCTTCAGATACCTTCTTAATAATCCCTCTTTTAGAAGATTTAATAAATTGAATGATCTCATCTCTGTCTTTCCCCTGAGGATATTCTCTTAAGATTTTTTCTACTGCCTGGGAGGTATTCAGTTCAGAATAAAATATAAGTTTAAACATCCCTTTTATTGCTCTTATTCTTTCTCTGGAGAATCCCTGGCGGCGTAGGCCAATCGCATTAAGACCATAAAAAAAGGGCGGACGACTGCCTGCGACTCTGCAGAATGACAGCACATCCTGGGTGATAACAGAATATCCCCCGGTAAAGGCATATTTGCCGATCCGGCAAAACTGATGCATACCGGATAAAGCTCCTACCTGGGCAAAATTACCTACATAACAATGCCCGCCAATAGTGGCTCCATGGTTAAAAACAGTCTTATTTCCGACAAAACAGTCATGAGCAATATGAGAATACGCCATGAAATAATTATCATCTCCAATAAGAGTTTTCCCGCCACCCTTGACTGTGCCTCGATGCACGGTCATGAATTCCCGAAAAACATTCCGGTCTCCGATCTTCACAAAGGATTCTTCCCCTTTATAGCTAATATCCTGAGGTTCAGTTCCAATGGTGGAATAAGGGAAAAAGTGACAATCTTCGCCTATTTCAGTCGCCCCTTCAATATAAACAAAGGCATCTACTCTGGTATTTTTTTGGATTGAAACCTTGCTTCCGATAACCACGGAAGGGCCGATATAGACACCAGAACCCAATCGAGCCTTGGGATGAACTACAGCAGAAGGATGAATAAAAGTTTCATTACTACCCATGCAGCTCCTCAAGATTCATAATAGAAGCCATAATATCAGCTTCAGCTACAATCTGGTCATCCACAAAAGCCTTACCATTGATACAAGCGAAGTTTTTCTTCAATTTGAGTAATTCGATTTCTAAAATAAGCTGGTCCCCCGGCACAACTGGACATCTGAATTTTGCGTTATTGATCTTACTGAGAAAGACAAGTTTCGTTTCAGGTTCCGGAAGAGAATCATATAAAAGCACTCCTCCGGTCTGAGCTATAGCTTCAATGATCAAAACTCCCGGCATGATTTTGATTCTTGGGAAATGCCCCTGGAAAAAAGGTTCATTACAGGTGACATTTTTTAAAGCAATGATAGACTTCCCCTTTTTTAATTCCAGTACTCTATCTACAAATAAAAAAGGATACCGGTGGGGAAGCATCCCCTGTATTTTTTCTATATTAAGAAAAATTTTAGTTGCTTGCGGTTTTTGAGGCATCGTACCTTTTGATTACTTCCTGAGTAACATCGATCGTAGGACTGTAATACACGGCTCCGCTATTTCCCAGATCAAAAATGATATCAAGCCCTCTCTCTTTTCCAAGCTTCTCAATAATAGGAAGCAGTTCACCCTGTATCTTCTGGAACATCCTTTGAGTCATGGCCTGCATATCTTTGTATGTATCCTCAGCAAACCGTTTTCTGGCTGTTGTCTTGTTCTCCAAGTCAGAGGTTAAATTAATAATAGCTTCCTGCGTAAGCGTTAACCTCTGAGTATTCAGCTTGGTCTGCAAATTACGGATTTCTTCATCCCTGCGAGATAATTCAGCTTGATTCCTTTTGTCCTTATCCTGGAGCTGGTTCACGACCTTTTTTCCTTCTTTGGATGCTTGCAGAACTTCCTGAGAATTTACAACTCCGATTTTAATAATTGCTTGGGCATATCCGGTCGAGACCAGAGCAGCAATAATGAGTGTAAGTAGAAGAGCCTTCCCTGTACTTTTTCTAATCATCCTATTCCTCCTTAATCTTTTCTTTTAAATATCTTAAAATGTAGTTCCGATAGCAAATCGAAAATTAAAATGAGAATCCTTATATAATGCAATCGGATCATTATAAGCAAAAATTAATCTAAAAGGTACCCGTATAGCCGGGACAAATATCCTTACCTCAAGGCCAGTAGATCTATACATATTTTTTAAGCTTATCTTCTGATCAGGAGCATAAGCATTTCCCATATCATAGAATAAGATCGCATATAAAGGGCCTCCTACCGGAATAATATATTCAGCATTGAAGACCAATGATTTCTCTCCCCCCATATTGGCTCCGTTTTCACTGCGGGGACCAATAGTATAAATGTTATATCCCCTTATAGACCTTTCCCCGCCCAGATAAAATCTCTCCCAAAACGGGATCTCCACATCGCCGACCTTCTTTATAAAGGAATATTCTAAATGAAAACCAAGAGAACTCTTTTTAATTATCGGGATATAGCGGGTGAATTCAAAGCGAGGTTTGAACATATTGACATCACCGCCCAGGAAACCACCTGCGAATTTAAACGACACCATATACAAACTGCCCCTAGACGGAGTAAGCGGGCTGTCTACTGTGTTCCGGTAAATATTTGGAGTCAGGCTGCTGATATTATATTTTCCATAACCATACGCTCCGCCATATCCACCGTACCCGCCGTATCCACTATATCCGCCGTATCCACCATAATAAGGATAATAATCATCGTCGCCTTCGTATTCGCTGATCTCCATTTTATTATAACTATAAGTCAGCCCCGCTCTCCAGTATCCCTTAACCCTGCCAGTGACTGAGAAGTCTATCCCTTTGCTTCTTCGGTTATATAGGCCCGGTAAGATCATATAATTGTCATGAATATTAAATCCTGCATTAATAGGCATATCGAATAAATACGGTTCGGTAAATCCAAAGGAATAATTTTTTATTCGCTTTCCATACTGAAGTGAAAGCTGTAGTTTTTCTCCAGCACCTAAAAAATTTACAGTTGAGTAGCTAAGAGATACAAAAGTGCCTTGGTACCCGCTGTACCCCGCGGTAAATTGAATATTGTTTCTCTGCATTTCAGTTACATTGACATTAACATTGATCTCTGTCGGGTCTTCAGGGTCGGGTAAAATCTCAGGCTCTCCCTCAAGCTCTACTAATCCAAGCTGGTTCATCCGCAGAAGACTATTTTTAAACATGGAAAAGCTGAACCTGTCTCCTTCTCTAAGAATCATTTCACGCCTGATGACCTTATCCTTGGTAAAACGGTTCCCTTTAAATTCCATACGGTGAAGATAAGCCACTTCGCCTTCATATATATTGAAAGTAAGGTTTACTCGTTTATTTTTTGGGTCAAGTTTTTCAATAGGATTTATCTGAGCATAAAGATAGCCAAAATCCCTATAAATTTCTCCTATCTTCTCAACCGCTTTCTCCCTGATTTCTATGCTGTAAACATCCCCCTCATTATATTTCACCAGGCTCAGGAGATATTTTGTATTGAAAAACTCATTTCCCTGCACACTAACATCTCCTACAAAATAACGATAGCCTGCATCTACAGGGATAATTATTTTTTTCATAGTCTGTTTTTTCAGGAAAATCGATCTTTTCTGAATTTCTTCAAGCCTCGGTTCTCCAATATCCGCTTCCATAAAACCATATTCCTGGAACTTCTGCTTTAAATTATCAAGGTCTTCATTCAGCATATTCTGCTTAAAGGCATCTTTTCCTAATATCCAGGATACAAAGTTGTGCTTTCTGTTTTCTTTAAAAGCCGGTAAAAGGGTACTATCCGACAGCTTCGGCTCTCCTTCAAATACGATCTTACCGACTTTGACTTTAGGCCCTTCATTGATATTAAAAACTATATCTAATTCATTCTTGCCCTTTTTAATTACTTCCGACTCGACCTTTCCGGAAGACAACCCCTTCTCAAGCAGGAGCTCTTTGATAGTCTTTTCTATTTTCTGGACCTTATGCGGACTGTAATATGAATAAGGGAGGATATATTCATCATTTTCTTTTAATTTGTTGACAATATCCTCTTCTTTAACCTTTTTTCCGGTCTTATAGGTTATTTCCCTGATAACCGGATTCTCTTCAACAATGATCTTAACAATTTTCCCATGCTGCCCATCTTCTTCTTGTATATCAATATTCGAAAAAAAGCCGGTAGCCCACAACACCCGGAAATCTCTTATTAATAGATCCTTACTGTAAAAGTCCCCTTCCTGAGAGGTCAAATAATATACAATAGTCTCTTTAGTTACCCGCTCATTTCCAATAACTTCTATCTTTTCTATAACTTCCTGTCCATAAACATAAAATGGCAGACAACAAAATAATATTACTAAAATAAATTTTTTCATTTTCTCTTCCTTATACCATAATTGCCTTTAAAAATAAAGATATGAGGCGTTTAATCTCTTTCCTCACACCATTACTATAACTATTATAACGGGTATAACGGGATTAAAGTTTCATATTTAGCCTGGATTATTCACGAGTCGAGATTGCAGCAGATGCGAGGCACAGGGTATGTACTATATTAATGTCAGCCCGCCTGCCTGCATAAGATAATTCTTGTCACAGAATTGGGCTACTTTTTCATTGTGAGTGACGATTATGGAAGAAAGGTTTTTTTTAATATGCAACTGGCGGATAAGCTCCAGGATCATTCGTCCGGTTTTCCAGTCCAGATTGCCGGTCGGTTCATCCGCTAAGAGTAATTTCGGATTGTTGATCAAAGCCCGGGCTATTGCGATCCTCTGCTGTTCACCTCCGGAAAGCTGCCCTGGCCTAAGCTCAACCTTATCCTCCAAGCCTACTTCTTTAAGCAGTTCAACAGCTCTAACTTGGGCTTCTTTCCTTTTCACTCCTTTAATTAAAAGAGGGAAACTAACATTCTCCCAGGCTGAGAATTCCGGGAGAAGATGATAAAATTGGAAAATAAATCCCACCTTTTTATTTCGAATCAATGCTTTCTTAATGTCATCTTTTGCAAAAATATCCTCCCCATCCAGAAAAACCTTTCCGCGGGTCGGCTTATCCAGAAGACCAAATAAATTTAAAAGAGTAGTCTTGCCAACTCCGGAAACTCCCATAACAGCAACCAGCGACCCATTTTCCAGGTCAAAATTCAGTCTATCAAAAACACACAAAGTTCCTCTGGGTAAAGGATATTCTTTACAAAGATCTTTAACTATCAGGATTTTACTCATATTTTAATGCCTTTACCGGGTCGATCCGGGAAGCCCTATGCGCAGGGAACAAAGTGGAAAGAAAACTTATCAATAAAGTTACCGTAATTATTATAAATAAATCCAAAATACCGATACGGAAAGGCACAAAGGCAATTTGATAAATATCAGCTGGAACCTTGATCAATTCAAAAGTATTCGCCAGCCAGCACCAAGTAAGTCCCAAACCTGTACCGATACCTGTACCAAAAATACCTATCATAGCCCCTTGAAAGAAAAATATTTTTCTTATCCCTCGGGAAGTAGCTCCCATAGCCTTAAGAATACCTATATCCCGGGTCTTCTCCATGACCATTAAAATGAGAGTTGCTATAATGTTTAAGGCCGCTACCAGGACGATAAGGGTTATAGTAAGAAACATCAATTTTTTCTCCAGTTTAAGAGCAGAAAAAAGCGGCTTGTTCATCTCCATCCAGGTAGTAGCATAAGTCTCAGCAGGAAGTACTTCCTTTATCTTTTCCTTCAGCTCAGAAGCCAGAAAAATATCTTCTATCCTGACTTGAACAAGATTTACATTTTCCCCCAGGTTAAATATCTCCTGGGCTTTCTTAAGGGGGATCATAGCAGTAGAATAGTCAAATTCATATAATCCGGTGGTGAAAATTCCAGAAACTTTTAATCTTTTTATCTTGGGACTTATTCCCAAGGGAGTCAACCGTGAAGAGAGAGAAAGTACAGTAATAACATCTCCAACCGAAGCCCCAATATTAAAAGCCATATCCTTCCCCAGCAATATTTCTCCCCGTTTTGCCTCAGGCTCAGGAATCCTGCCAAATTCCAGATCCTGCAGCCAGGGGGAAGTTTCCCGTTCCAACTCAAAATCGACACCTCTCAGAATTCCTCCCGCACTTTTATACGGTCCCTGTAAAAGAACTGTATCATATACCACAGGTGTAGCCCCTATGACACCTTCGACATTTTTAATAGAAGATATCAACTCAGAAAAATCTGATATTCCCTCACCACTCATATCAGAGATCATTATATGTGAAGTCGAGCCAAGGATCTTATCCTGGACATCATTCTGGAAACCGGTGATCAGGGCAATAGCGATAATAAGGGCCATAACACCGATAGTAATACCAAGAATAGAGATAGAGGTAATAACCGAGATAAATGCCTGTTTTCGTCTGGCAGTAAGATATCGTTTAGCAACAAACCATTCATAGCTCATGATAAAATATATTTCTCTTTTATGACTTGGGCCGCAGGAGAGGAAAAAGAATCACTTCTCTTATGGACTTACAGTTAGCAAAGATCATAATCAAGCGGTCTATTCCGATCCCCTGGCCTCCAGTGGGAGGAAGCCCGTACTCTAAAGCCTCGACATAATCCTTATCTACTAAATGCGATTCCTCATCCCCCTGCTTTCTCGCTTCCCTTTGCTGCTCAAATCTCTGCTTTTGTTCAGCCGGATCGGTCAGCTCACTAAAAGCGTTCGCGACCTCCATTCCGGCTATTATTAGTTCAAACCGTTCAGCCTCATCAGGATTATCCTGGGAAGCTTTAGCTAAAGGAGAGATTTCCTTGGGAGGATTGGTCACAAATGTAGGTTGGATCAGATTCGGCTTGACATACTTGTCAAAAATCACATCCAAAGCCTTGCCATAGGTAAGTGATGTCCCTTTACCAGCAAGGGTAGAAGCCATTTCTATTATTTCTTTTTTATTTTCAAAACGGCGAGGGGCTATCCCGCTGTAATGGGAGAGAGCCTCCCTGAACTTGATCCTTTTCCAAGGTCTTTTAAAGGAGATCTTATGCTCGCCATATGTGATCTCCTCAGTTCCAAGGAGTTTTAAACTCAGGGAATTGATTAATTCCTCCGCCCGATCCATCATGTCATTATAATCACAGTAAGCTTCATAGAATTCCAACATGGTAAATTCAGGATTATGCTCGGAAGAAATCCCCTCATTCCTGAAACTCCGGTTTATCTCATAGATTTTATCGAGCCCTCCAACGGTAAGTCTTTTTAAATACAATTCAGGTGCTATTCTCAAATATAATTCCATTCCCAGGGCATTATGAAAGGTCTTAAAAGGCTTTGCCAGAGCGCCGCCGGGAATGGGATGCATCATCGGAGTTTCAACTTCGATATATCCGCGTTCATTAAAATATTCTCTGATACCGGCGTTCATAAGACTGCGGAGCCTGAATGTCTTAACTGTATCCCGGTTGACAATAAGATCAAGGTGGCGTTTCCGGAAGCGCAGTTCCACATCCTGCAGTCCATGCCACTTTTCCGGTAAAGGATGGAGGCATTTAGCCAGAAAAGTAAAAGAACCGGCCAGAACGGTCAATTCCTTGGTCCGGGTCTTGAACAGTTCCCCTTTCACAGCAATAATGTCACCTATATCTAAAAATGAAAAAAGCTCGAATTGTTTTTTTCCAAGATGGTCTTCTCGAAGATAAACCTGCAGTTTCCCCTGAGAATCAGCTATGTGAAAAAAGACGGCTCTCCCCATCTTGCGAATAGAAACAATCCTTCCGGGAACATAGACCTTGATCTTTTTTTCCTCAAGTTCCTCCTTGGATACTTCAGCATACTCAGAAACGACCTCATAAACAGAATGAGTCGTTTCAATCTTGTGGGGAAACAGCTCAACGCCTTCTTCAGCAAGCTTTGCCATTTTTTCTTTACGGACGATTTCCTGCTCACTTAGTTTCGCTCTCTCATTCCTTTTTTCAACCATGTTTGACTTCCTTTAGTGGTTTATCATCTTTTATTTTATTTTTATTAAGTGCATCCAGAATACCATTGATAAAAGTAGCAGACTGTTCACTGCTGTATTTTTTGGCAATCTCTATCGCTTCATTGATGATTATTGCCGGCGCAAGCTTTTTATCATAAAGCATTTCATAAGCGGCCATCCGCAGAATATTTTTGTCTACAATTGCCATGCGGGCTATTCTCCAGTTTTCAGAGGTTGATTGAATTACCTTATCTATTTCCGCCTGATTGGCAGTTATACCGTATATCAGGCGGGTACAGAGTTCTTTTTCCTCTTTGTCCGCCTTTTTGTTTTCCAGGAACTGTGATATTGTTTTATCAAGCTGAGAATCATCAAACTCCAGCTGAAATAGAATTTGAAGAGTACTCTCCCGTGCTTTTCTTCTTTTGCCCATAACAGAAGTATAGCGCCTTAAAGCCCTGCCCTCTTTATCAGGTTTATAGTCTCAATAAGCGAAAAAGTGGAGTCATAGCCCTTATTCCCAGCTTTTGTCCCAGCTCTCTCTATTCCCTGCTCAATAGTATCGACCGTCAATATTCCATATGATACCGGTATCCCTTCATCTATGGAGATCTGGGCCAGACCTTTAGTCACTTCTGCACTTAAATAATCAAAATGGGGTGTATCGCCCCTGATAAGGGCCCCAAGGCATATAATCCCATCTACTTTTTTGGCTTCTGCCAGTTTTTTCGCTATACCAGGCACCTCAAAAGATCCCGGGACTTTATAGATCGATATATCCTTTTCAGCAGCCCCCAGTTTATTAAGAGCATCAAGCGCTCCTTCCAACAGTCTTCCTGAGATAAATTGATTGAACCGACTGAGGATGATCCCGATCTTTAAACCTTCAGCTTTAAGTTTTCCCTCATATATATTCATATTATACTCCTGTTATTTCCCCTGGAAATTCGGCTTTCTTTTTTCCAGAAAAGCCTTAGTCCCTTCCTTACTGTCTTCGGTTTTACAGGAAGCACCAAAAAGATCAGCTTCCAAAAGAAGAGCTTCATCCATAGGTTTATCAAATCCTTTATTAATAGCAACTATAGCATATTCAAGCGCTACTGGGGCATTTACGATCATTTCATTTGCCAGGGCCTCGCAAGTTAAATGAAGTTTTTCCGGGGGCACGACTTTATTCAGCAAGCCTATTTGTAAAGCCTCAGCTGCGTCAATGACTTTTCCGGTCAGGATCATTTCCATAGCTATTCCCTTACCCACAAGCCTGGACAATCTTTGAGTCCCGCCGAATCCCGGGATCAGCCCTAATTTTACTTCCGGTTGTCCCATTTTTGCATTTTCAGCCCCAATCCTAATATGACAGGCCAAGGCCATCTCAGTGCCGCCACCAAGCGCATAGCCGTTAACAGCAGCGATCACCGGCTTGGGATAATTTTCCATAAGTTTAGTTAATTCCTGACCTTTTAAAACATACTGTCTTCCAGCATCATGATCAAGCTTAGCCAGTTCACTGATATCCGCTCCAGCAATAAAAGCTTTCTCTCCGGAACCGGTCAAGATAACAGCCTTTACTTCCATGTCCTCCTTGAAAGCAAGGAAAGCGCCCTGCATTTCCTCGACTGTTTTAATATTCAAGGCATTTAATTTATCCGGCCGGTTAATAACAATCCATCCCAGCCCGTTTTCTTTGCTGGTAGTCAAATTTTCATATGTCATTTTTTTTCACCTCCCTACTCTGAACTATTCATAAAAAATGTCGATATGCATGAAATTAAGGTGTGGCTTGTGCTCGCTTCAGCCACACCAGAATTTCATAAGATACAAATCTTTTACCATAACATTTCACATTTCACGGTTTTTCCCATTTTCCATTTACTATTTTCCGCTTTTCCTCATCTGCAGCAACCTCGACTCGTGAATAATACATGTTAGTATAAGCTCATATTTTTTATGATACAGGTTTTTCATATATCCTGTATTTTTTATACACTTTTCCGCCGATAGACATCACAAAGCGATTGATCGCATCATTATCTTCAAGCTGATAGGAGGTTTCGCACCATTCATAACCCCTAGCCAGAGTATTCTTCTCTAATTCAGAAAAAAGCAAGTAGCTTACTCCGCTCATCCTATATTCTTTCAGAATTCCAAAGACAACCGCACGGGTGCCTTTGATCTTTTTTCGATAATAAAGGAATTTCAGGATTCCCAGCGGGGTCATTCTTCCGTTTAATTTAATAAGCGCTTCATTTAAATTTGGAAAACTAAAAGCAAACCCTATGGGCCGGTCTCCGTTTTCAGCCAAAATGATAATATCCGGATCAGCCACCTTTTTTAAGTTTTTGGCCATATATTCCATTTCTTTTTCTGTCCAGGGAACGAAACCCCAATTTTTTTCCCATGCCTGATTATAGACATATTTGATTTTTTCGACTTCCTCATCAATATTTTTTAAATTTACCGCCCGCAAAGTAATATTAGACGATTTTTTAATTTTGGACACAATTTGGCTTACTTTTTCTTGAGTGTCATGATCCTTGATCATGAGAAAAGCTAAAAGATCCTTGGCCTTTGCCAATCCGTATTCTTCCATAAGATCTAAATAATAGGCGGGATTGTAAGGCATCATTGCAACCGGGGGAGAATTAAACCCCTCAAGCAAAAAGGCACATTCATCATTCATGGAAATATTCACAGGCCCTCTCAGGATATTCATCCCTCTTTCTTTTCCCCATTCCATCACTCTATCCAGTAAAGCTCTGGTTATATCAATATCACTAAAACTTTCATAAAGGCCGAAAAAGACTACTTTCTCATTATGCATCTTATTATGATTCTCATCCAGAATAGCAGCTACTCTTCCTTTTAGTTCATCCCCATCAAAGGCTAAAAAAAGCTCCATCTCAGCATGTTCAAAAAAAGGATTGTGTTTTTTGTCCAGCTTCTCCTTCATTTCCATAATAAGGGGAGGAACCCAGTTAGGGTAATCTTTGTAAACCTCCCATGGGAATTTAATAAACTTTTTTTGATCTTTTTTTGAAACAACTTTTTTAATTTTAATATCACTCATTTTCAATCCTTCCAAAACTTTCTTTATCTTATCAAATTCAATAAATTATTGCACGAAGATTTTACCATTCTACCCCTCTTGAGTTAAATAACAATATATGTTAAAAACTATCTATTCTTAAAATTAATTAGCTTGGATTATTCACGCCAGGTTAGGAAGGATATTAATATGAAAAAAGCAACCCCACCAAAAGAATTGCCAATTGAAAAACTGTACAAGAGAATCGATCCCAAAACAATCCCATTTTTATCGACAGATAAATGCAAAGCTTGTAAAGGAATCATCGGCCAGGAGAGAGCTCTGAGATCTATCCAAACTGGTTTAGATATTAAAAGCCGGGGATACAATATATATATAGCTGGAATGGTCGGAACGGGCCGCACAACCACTATTAAGAAATTTTTAGAAAAAATCGAAAAAACCAGAGAAGCTCCCGATGATATGCTATATGTGAATAATTTTAAATCTGCGGACGAGCCCACCTTGATCAATCTTTCGGCGGGAAAAGGGAAACTCTTTCAGGAAAAAATGATTCAGTTGATCGAAGAATTAAAAAATAATATTCCGCAGCTGTTTAAAAGTAAATACTATACGGAAAAACGGAACAGCATCATTGAAAACCAGCAGAAAAAACAAAAAGAAACTTTAAAAAACTTCGAAGCAGATGTAGCAAAAAAAGGCTTCTCTTTGATCCAGGTACAGATCGGCACATTTATCAGGCCTGATCTTATTCCAATTATCGAAAGAAAGCCCGCTCCTTTTGACAAATTGGAAGCTCTGACAAGAGAAAATAAATTCCCAAGAAAGTCATTAGTTCAGTTGAAGAAGAAATATGAAGAACTTTCCGACAAACTGGAAGAGATCTTCAAACACTTGAAAGAATCCGAGGAAAAAACCCGCCAGCAATTAAAAAACTGGGACAAAAAATCAATTAACCCGATTATAAGTGATCTAATAACAAAGATCCGGAAAAAATTTCCCCAGCCGAAAATTAAGGAATATCTGGACGAAACAGAAGAAAACCTTAATAAGAACATCAATCTCTTCAAACCCCCTAAACCCGAACAGAAACCAAAAGAAACAGGAGACCCGTTCCTGGCCTATAGAGTCAATCTACTCATCAATAATTCCAGCCTTAAAGGCGCCCCGGTCACAATAGAAATGAACCCGAATTATATCAATCTCTTCGGCTCTATAGAATCGACCATAAACAGAATGGGATTAATGCAGACAGATTTCACTAAAATAAAAGCTGGTTCCCTGCTCAAGGCAAATGGCGGATACCTGGTGTTAAATGCCCTGGATGCCCTGGTCGAACCTGGAGTCTGGCCGATACTTAAACGTGCTCTCAGGAATCAAACCCTGGAAATCCAGAACTTCTCTTCAGTTTATTTTTTTTCTCCCAGCAGGCTTAAGCCACAGCCGATCAAGATCGATGTTAAAGTAATTCTCATTGGTGATGCCTATATTTATAACCTTCTGTACTACAAAGACGATGATTTTAAAAAAATCTTTAAGATCAAGGCAGAATTCGATTCCGAAACAAGGATAAACAAAAAGATCATAATAGAATATATGACGTTTGCAAAAAAAATTATCGAGGAAGACACCCTGAATTCAATAGACCGGGAGGGAATGGCCGCTTTGATCGAATACAGCATAAGACTTGCCGGTCGGCAGACAAAATTGTCCACAAGGTTTCATAATATAGCTGACGTAGTCCGGGAAGCCAGCTACTGGGCGAAGAAAAACAAAAAAAACACAACAAGCCGTAAACATGTAGAAAAAGCCATCCATGAACGCTTTGAACGTGTCAGTCTGGTTGAAGATAAAATCCAGGAAATGATTGAAGAAGGAACGATTTTAATCGATACCAAAGGCAGTGTTGTAGGACAAGTCAATGGACTGGCTGTATATCAAATGGGTCAATTTGCTTTTGGAAAGCCCTCTAGAATCACTGCCGCCACGTCTGTTGGAAAAGCGGGTGTTATCAATATTGAAAGAGAATCCGACTTGAGCGGCCGGACCCATAATAAAGGCGTTCTTATCCTGGGAGGATATCTCAGGGGGAAATATGCTCAAAACAAACCTTTCTCTCTCTCCGCCAGCATTGCTTTTGAACAGGCCTATTCAGGTATAGACGGAGACAGCGCCTCTTCAACAGAAGTATATGCCATCCTATCAAGCCTCTCCAAGCTGCCTTTGCGGCAGGACATTGCTGTAACCGGGTCTTTAAACCAGAAAGGAGAGATCCAACCAATCGGAGGAGTTAATGAGAAGATCGAAGGTTTCTTTGAAGTCTGCAAAGCAAAACGCTTGACCGGAACCCAGGGAGTTATGATACCGCATCAGAATGTAAAAAACCTGATGCTGAGACATGATGTTATCGCAGCTGTAGAAAAAGGGAAATTTTCTATTTACTCCATTAAAACTATTGATGATGGTATTGAAATCCTTACCGGCGTCAAAGCCGGCCGCAGGAAAAAAGACGGGACTTTCCCGGAAGGGACAGTAAACTTTCTGGTTGATCAGGAGCTTAACCGATTGGCCAAAAGTTGGAAAACTTTTTCCGCTCCAGGCAAAAATAATAAGAAAAAATCTCATTCTAATCTTTAAACTTGTCAGGATATAAAAAAACCAAGAAAAAGAATATTTTACGCTGAGGACGCGGATTAAACCAAGTAGCTTTTTCTTTTTTGGCTTGCATCCAAAAAACAAAAAGCTATTTTCAATTTGGGCTGAAGCACAAAATGAAAACCCTTTACAACTTTTCTCCATTTTTTATTTGCCATTTTCATGATTCACAAAAAAAACATTATTACTTTTCATTTAAACATAAACTTTTTCATAGAGTTATATTCAACTTACTTCGCGCAGCGAAGTGATGAAGGGTTGATTTCTTTTGCCAATGAATTGACAAAAGAAATCAACCTGATTGTTTTATCCGCGTCCATCCGTGTCTAATAATGTTTTTCTGCTATTTTCTAAGTGGCATACAATCGACATTTTTTATAAATAGTCCAGGTTAATCTAATCCGACCAGTTTCTTTAACCTGTCTATTTCAGGGGAAGCAAGGTGACGCCAGCGCCCAGATTTCAGCTTTCCTATAGCCAATCCGGCGAATTTGATCCGCTTGAGTAGGAGTACCGGATGACCGATAGTTTTAAACATCCTCCGAATTTCCCGTTTGCGTCCTTCGTGGATCTCAATACTAAAAATTGTAGTCTTTTGGTTCTCTCTTAATAGCTTGATCTTAGAAGGAGCAGTCTTTTTGTTATCCAAGTAGATACCTCTTTCCAACTTTTTTATCTCAGCAGCAACAGGCCTGTCTTTAACTTTTACCAGATATTCCTTCTTAACCTTAAAGCTGGGGTGCATCAGACGATAAGCCAGTTCTCCATCATTTGTTAAAAGCATCAGCCCCTCACTATCAAAATCCAATCTGCCTACCGGAAAAATATAGCTCTTATCCGCAGGCAGCAGCTCCATAACCGTTTTTCGGCTGTAAGGATCTTTGCGGGTGACGAGATAGCCTAAAGGCTTATTCAATAAAATATACTCCGGTTTTTTATACGGCTGGATTTTCTTTCCATCTAACTCGACCTTATCACCCATATCATCGATCTTCAGGCCAAGCTCTTGAACGATCTGACCGTTTACTGTGACTCTGCCCTGAGCTATCAACCTGTCAGCTCCCCTTCTCGATGTTATACCGGATCGGGCCATAAATTTATTTATACGGACTTTCATAACCTGAGCTATTTACCTGAATTATTCACGATATCATACACATCGCCATTTTTTTATGAATAGTTCAGGTTTATTAGAATAACAATCATTACGGGTAACCAGAGGGCAGGTTAGAAATAAAAATTAAATCCTCCCGCAATAGTATAATCCCTAATTTTAAATTCCTCTTCATCAACACTCAATTTGGTATGATGGTATTTCCCTTCTGCTAATAATGAAAAGCTTTTCCCCAGTTGCACTTCCAATCCCAGGCCAAGGTTGAATCCACGGTCGGTATCTTTAGCTACATCAAAAATATCGACTGAATAGTAACCATATCCGACCGTCAGATAAGGGTGCAAAAGCAAAATCGGGAAAAAGAGTTTTCCATTTAGGCCAAGGTAATTATAGTCAATTTCCCGCCCCCCCCATGCAAACGTCACCAATTCCTTTAGTTCCATATTATGAGCAGCCTGAAAATAATTCAATTCTACTGCAAAGAAAAGGACTTTTACTCCAGCTCGAAATCCGTAGAGAAGTGTTGTATCGGTTAAAAATTCAATGTCTGCAAGACTTGGTTTCTGGGCAGAACCCCCAAGTTGAGGACCGAGATAAAATTTCTGGCCTGAGACATTATCAGCAAATACAAAAAAACTTACAAAAACAACAAAAGTGATAAATACTTTATTTATCGGAGTATTCATTTTTTTGCCCTGTTTTAATAATAATCATGTCGAACAAAACAAGCAAGTCAAATTAAGGCAAACGCGGCTTTGTGAGAAACTCCATTATCCTGAGATCAAAAAAATCCTGGGCGTGAGCCGGCTTCAACAGGATCGCTGTATCCGCTCCCTTACCGGTACCTCCTATACAGATACAAGGGTCTGATATAGAGATCAATCCGGCATCTGCAGCCATAAGGGCAATTTCAACTGCAACTTTAGTTCCCTGCCCGAACATCCTGAGCGTATAAGCGATTATTTCATCAAGTTCATAGGTCTCGAGCTTTTTCCTTACAGCCCGGTTGACTCCTCCCAGAGCATGCTGGCACGTCAGGACTTTTGCTCCGGAAACTTCAAGCTGCCTGCGCATCTCCTCTGGCATCTGCTGAAAACCAGGTTTAACAAATCCGGTAGAATGACTGACAACAACTATATTGGGCCGTGCCATAAGTTCAAGAGCTATAAGGCCTGTTTTCCCTGAAGCAGAAGCAATCACAATATCTTTAATATCCAACTTTTGGGCTCTTTGGGCTGAGATCTCCAATGTCCGGCGGGTATTCTCCTCGCCGGATTTTTCAAAATATACACAAGGCAAAGAAACTTCATGATCGACGAACTGTATTTTTCTGTCCATAGGACCTCCTTGTTTTTTGAACCTTTTATTTTATCCTGCGTATTAGATAATGTAATATACATTTAACAAGATAATAAACAAATGGCAAGAATTCAAGTCGGAGAGTCCATGGGCATGGCTATAAGCTCTTTATGGTCAAATAAACTGAGGACATTTCTGACCCTGCTGGGAATTATAATCGGAGTGCTGACCATTATTGCTGTCATCTCTATAATCCAGGGATTAAACGATTATGTATATACTAAAATGGCTTTTTTCGGGGCCAATGATTTCTCTGTATCCAAATTTTCTTTTTTTGGGAGTTCTCTCAGTGATTTCCGGGAGCAGTTAAAACGAAAAGACTTAAGACTTACAGACATGCAGCTTCTTCGCAGACAGTGTAAGAACTGCGAGCTTATAGGGGCTTCCGCCGCTACCAAACGGACGGTAAAATTCGGCAGCAATTCTTTAAAAAGTGTTTCTATCAAAGGGACTACCTACCTTGACCATATGATCGGAAATGTAGAAGAGCTCGAAAGTGGCCGTCAGATCTTAAAAGAGGACGAAGACCACTCACGCCTTATCTGTATTATCGGAGCTGACGTTGTAGAAGAGTTGTTCCCATACTTTGATCCTCTGGGAAAGAGAATCAAAGTAGGCCGGCACAATTTTCAAGTAGTAGGTATAGGCGAAAAAAAAGGAAAACTACTGGGAATGAGCCAGGATAATTATGTTCGTATTCCCATAACAACCTTTCTCAAAATCTATGGTTCAAGAATAAACATTACTATAAATATACACACAAACTCCCAGGAGCAGATGGCCTTAGCACAGGAGGAAGTACGCACTATCCTGCGTTCCAAGCGCCACCTTACTTTTGAAGAACCGGATGACTTTTCCTTTCAGACATCCGATCAATTTATCCAGTTGTACAAATCCGCAACTACCGGCATCTACTTTGCTATGATAGCAATATCTTCCCTTGCCTTGATCGTTGGGGGGATCGTTGTTATGAATATCATGCTGGTATCTGTTACTGAGAGGACAACTGAGATCGGCGTCCGTATGGCAGTAGGAGCCCGCAGGTCGGATATTCTTTTTCAATTTTTAATCGAATCAGCTACTTTGTCAACCATAGGAGGGTTGATCGGAATCCTCTTAGGATTTTCCCTGGCAGGTATCATTTCAGCAGCCACATCCATGCCCTCCAGTGTAGACCCCATGTCTATTGCAATCGCAATATTTGTCTCTGCCTCAATCGGTATTTTTTTCGGACTCTACCCGGCCAATAAAGCTGCCAAACTCGATCCCATTGACTCCTTGAGGTCAACCCTATGAGATTAGGAATCCTTAAAGAAATCTTTCAGATGTCATTTGATTCAATCAGGAACAATAAACTCCGCTCGTTTCTCACTTTACTGGGTATTATGATCGGAGTAATGACAGTTATCGCCATGACCTCTGTCATCCAGGGATTAAATAAATCTTTTCTCAGTGAGCTCGAATCCGTGGGCTCTGATATTATCGCTATCGGCAAATTTGAGCCGGGAGTAATTATGGGGGGACACTCCGAAGAAATTCGCCAGAGAAAAGACTTCACATTTGATGATGCCATGGCGATCAAGACGGAATGCTCTAATATTACAGCTGTCGCTATAGATATTATGGTTGACATGTTTCAAATCATACCGGTTAAATATCAAAGCACCAAAAGCAATGATGCCATGATCTTAGGAATGAATGAGGACTGGCCGCAGGTGCTTACAGTCTATCTCCCGGAAAGAGGGAGATTTTTATCGGAATCAGATATCACTCACCGCAGCAAAGTCTGCATTCTGGGGGCAGATCTTAATGAGACGCTTTTTCCTTATATTAACGGCCTGGGAAAAGAAATTCGGATCGGGCCGGAAAAATTCACAGTAGTCGGAATCCTTGAAAAAAGAGGAAGCATTTTCGGACAAAGTCGGGATAATTTTGTGGGAATTCCCCTAACCACTCTGATGAAATACTTTCCCTATGACCTCAGCAACCTTGAAATCATTGCAAAACCAGATGACCATGCCAATTATTCAGAAGCTGAAGAGCAGATAATCAATGTGTTACGGAGGCGCAGAAAAGTCCCCTTTGGCAAACCCAATGATTTTGCAGTTTATGGACAGGACGCCATAATAAACCTTTACAACCAAATTACAGGAGCAGTCTTCCTGGTAATGATCGTCATATCATCTATCGGGCTTCTGGTAGGAGGGATCGGGGTGATGAACATCATGCTGGTGACTGTAAAGGAAAGAACCCGGGAAATTGGGATCCGCAAAGCCATAGGAGCGCGCCCAAATGATATACTTAAACAATTTCTCATAGAAGCTATCTTCCTAACCGGAACCGGTGGGGTTGCAGGAATTCTTGTCGGCTTTCTTATTGCTCTGTTGGTCCGCACGGCAACTCCCCTTCCCGCTGCAGTAACCTTGTGGTCAGTTATGCTAGGATTTTGTGTTTCTTTCTCTGTCGGACTTTGCTTTGGTATTTTGCCGGCCAGAAAAGCAGCTAAAATGAATCCGATTGCTGCCCTCCGCTACGAATAATATTACAAACTTCTTTATTAGACACGTATGAACACAGATAAGACTATAACGTTGATTTCTATTGCCAATTCATTGGTAATAGAAATCAAACCTCTATCACTTCGCTCCGCGAAGTAAGTCGAAAAAAAGGTTTACAATTTGTGCTCCAGCACACAATTGGAAAGTGTTTTTTGTTTTTTGGGTGCAAGCCAAAAAAGAAAAAGCATCTTAGTTTTTTCCTCGAAAATCCGTGTCCACCGCGTCCTCAGCGTAAAATTTTGTTTTTTAAATCTTATCAATATTTATCCGCAATAATCCTTGTCTAATACTTCCAAGCCTTCCCCTAGTTCTTCAAGTGCATGTTTAAGATTTTCCACATTATCCCCTGCCAATTCAACTAGAGACGGGCGGCCGCCTCCTTTTCCATTAATAAGCTGAGAAGCAGCAGGTATGAGTTCCCTCATATCAAAGTCGACATCTTCAGATCGGGCCAGAATTAGATATGCTTTTCTGTCCGCCTTTAGGCCAAAAAGAACAATATATCCCGGATTGCGAATAATATTTAAAGCTATATGCCTGACATCATCCCTGATCCGGCCGGAATATACTTTTTTTATGACCCGGCCCTCAGCATTTTGCCTGATATCCCTTGCTTCCAGCTCAGATAACTTCAGTAAAACCTTTTTTGTTTGTTTTTTCCCGCTTTTTAAATCTGCAAAAATATTTTCTACAGCATCCGGCACTTCCTCTTCCCTTACAGAAAACCTGGATGCAGCCCGGAGGAGAATCCGGTTTTTTAAAGTATAATCCTTTAGTGCCCTGCTTCCGCAGACAAATTCAAAACAGAGATTGTTTCTGATCCTTCCCCACTTTAATATCTTTATGAGCCCGATTTCTCCAGTTCTGGAAGGATGAGTGCCCCCACAGGCAGAAAAGTCATAATCTGACACTTCAACTACCCGGATCAATCCAGACTTTTTCGGCGGTTTTCTTAACGGAACTTCTCCTATTTTGTCCTCATCAACAAAATAAGTCTTGATCTCTCTATTTTGGAAAATTACTTTATTGGCTTCTTCCTCTACTTTTTCCAGCTCCAGATCCGATATTTTTTGAATATCTATTTCCAGGGTAGACACATCCTGCCCCAGATGAAATGACCTGGTTTTTCCCTGCATTAGCTCCCAAAAGCTCTGCGATAAAATATGCTGTCCGGCGTGCTGCTGCATATAGTCAAAACGAGTTTTCCAATCGACCTTGCCTTTGACATTTGTTTCCGCCACCTCTTTATCGACAATATGCAAGATCCTGCCTTCATCTTCTCTTACAGCTATAAGCTCCACTCCGTTTAAAGTGCCTTTATCAGCCGGTTGGCCTCCTGACTCCGGGTAAAAGCAGGTCTGCTCGAGTACTAATGCCGTCCGGTTTTTATGTTTTACCCTGTCAATAATTTTAGATTCGAATTCAACCTGGTATGGATCGTCAAAATATATTCGTTTATTCATAAGAAATGTCAATATATATAATATAAAGTAAAATGCAAATTGTAAATTGTTTCATCGTTAAAAACTAGTAAATATAAAATTGGAATTCCCTCATTTTTTCTAAGCTAGTAAGCCTTAAGCAAGAATCAGGTTAGTTGATCCGAAAACACGCGAATTTTCCCCAGCGTGGAAAATCCGCTCGGATACAGTCTTCGCTCTCTTCTCCTTAAGGAGAAGAACCAGGCCCGCTCATCCTTGCCAACGTCTTTCTTAATCATCCTGAATCATTCATAAAAATTGCCGATGCCCTATTCAAAAAAAACAACAACTTATTTTATCATCGGCAATTTTTATGAATAACCAGGATCCGCAGGCGCCGAGAAAAACGAAGAAGAATGGCGTAAAAAATCTGAAGCGAGCGTATCCATCCCCTCAGATTTATCTTTACATCCGCGTGTTTTCGTATCAACTGACCTGATTTTCTACCAGGAGCTCAGGCAATATAATTGTGATAAGCCGTTATTTTTTAGTATTGATTACTTTCAGTATCCGTTTAGTAAGTTTAAAATGTGTCTTGGCTGCTTTATTTAAAGCCCCGGCTCCATGAAGTTCAACTAATTTTACTCCCACCTCATCAGATTTCGGCGAAGAGCCTTTAGGAAGTTCAATCCCCAGCTCACGAGAAAGAAGATACAGCCGCCTTAAAAATTCAGCCCGGGCAAGGATGGAAGCTGCAGCTACTGCCATATCTTCCTCTGCTCCTGTCTTCTGGACCAACTCGATATTCCGGCCTCTTTTCATCAGGGCATTTTCTACAAAAAGCTTATCTCCAAACTGGTCAGTAATGGCCAGAGAGCATGGTATTTCTTCCAATATATTTTCAATTACCCTCGAATGTGACCAGGCAAGGATCTTATTAAGGTTTTGCATCTTTTGATAGAGCACATTATATTTTTCCGGCCCGATTGCGACAATGGAATATTTATACCCCAGCCTTAGCTGTTTGGAGATTTCCCGTACCCTGTTATCAGAAACCCGTTTACTATCCTTTACCCCTAATTTCCGGAGAACTTCTTCCTGCCCATCCGGAAGAAAAAATCCCGCAGTTACCAGCGGTCCGAAATAATCTCCTTTCCCTGACTCGTCAGTTCCAATATGACCTTTTGCTCCAGGAAACAGATTTGTCTGGTTCATGTAGGGTTTTATTATATCAAATTCCGGGCTTTTGCTTCTTTTGTAAGCTCGTCCCTAAATTTTGGATGGGCAATAGTTATTAAGGCTCTAGTTCTCTCGTTCAAGTTTTTCCCATGCAGATAGGCTACACCATATTCTGTTACTACAAACATCACATCAGCTCTGGTCGTGACAACTCCAGCTCCTTTTTTCAGGAAAGGTACGATCCGCGAACTTTTCCCTTTTTGGGCCGTAGAAGGGAGTGCTATGATCGGTTTTCCTCCTTTTGAATGGGCAGCGCCCCGAATAAAATCGACCTGACCACCAAAACCGCTGTAGATAAATTTCCCGATCGAATCTGAACAGACCTGTCCGGTTATATCCACTTCAATAGCAGAATTTATGGCCACCATATTATCATTTTGAGATACAATAAAAGGATGGTTGGTATAATCAGTAGGGTGCGCCTCAAATACCGGATTGTTATCCGCAAAATCATAAAGCTTCTTTGAACCCAGCAAAAAGGTTAAAATCACCTTGTAGGGATGGGATGTTTTTTTTGCCCCGGTTATTATCCCGGATTCAATAGCTTCCATCACTCCATCCGAAACCATCTCGGTGTGAATACCCAGATTCTGTCTACCTTTTAAAGCGGCGAGTACAGCATCTGGAATTCCTCCGATTCCAAGCTGGAGGGTAGAGCCATCATCGATCAGATCAGCAATATGTCCTCCTATCTTCTTCTCCACCTCACTGAAAGGTTTTTTCTGAAGTTCAGGTAAAGGTGTAGAAACCTCAACGATCTTGTCTATCCGGGAAACATGAATAAATGAATCGCCCAGAACTCGCGGCATCTCTTCATTAACCTGAGCTATAACCTTTTTAGCTGTCTCTGCAGCAGCTTTTGAACACAGTACTTCAACTCCATAACTCATAAATCCATGTTCGTCAGGAGAGGAAAGATGCAGCAAAGCTACATCAAGAGGCATTTGCCCTGAATAGAAAAGATTGGGGATCTGATGGAGAAAAATGGGGACATAATCCGCCCGGCCCTCATTTATAGCTTTTCTGTCTGCCGGGCCGACAAATAGTGAATTATGCCGAAAATGCCCCTCCATCTCCGGCCGGGAAAAAGGGTCATCCCCTAAAAGCAAAACATGGACAAGCTCAACATCCTTCAACTCATCTTTTCTATCGGATAATGCTTTCACAAAAACATAAGGAGTGGCAGCATTCCCGCTGATATATACGCGTTGACCGCTTTTAATATCAGAGACAGCTTCTTCGGCTGAAACTAACTTTTTTTTATATTCATCCACCCAAGTCATTTATTTCCTCCCATATCAGGCTAACTATCATTAGTATCCTGCTTTTTTGAACTGAGATATTTATGCATTTCCGCAGCTGCGATCCTTGCATCTCCCATGGCCAGAATTACAGTCGCGCCGCCTCGAATTATATCTCCCCCGGCATATACTCCATCCATATTTGTTGCCATAGTATCCCAATCAACTTCTACATTTCCCCATTTTCCCACTTCAAGCTCGGGAGTTGTTTGCCCTATTAAAGGATTAGAGCTGTTTCCTATTGCTACTATTACCAGGTCGATTTCCATTATAAATTCCGAATCTTTAATCGGAACAGGACGGCGTCTCCCTGATGAATCCGGCTCCCCTAACCTCATTCTAAGGCACTCCATCGCTTTAACCCGGTTCTTATCATCTCCGAAATAGCGAATAGGAGTTGTGAGAAAGTGAAATTCAATACCTTCTTCTTCTGCATGGTGAACCTCTTCGACTCTGGCAGGCATTTCAATCCGGGACCTGCGGTATACGATCACAGACATTTCCGCCCCCAGCCTTTTAGCAGTCCGCGCCGAATCCATTGCGACATTACCTCCGCCAAGTACAGCAGCTCTTTTCCCTTTAAAAACCGGAGTATCATATTCAGGAAAATCAACAGCCCGCATAAGGTTGACTCTGGTCAAATATTCATTGGCTGAATAAATCCCAATCAAGTTTTCACCGGGAATATTCATAAAATTGGGAAGGCCTGCTCCTGTCCCGATAAAAAAAGCATCATAACCGTCATTTTTTAAATCCTCCAGAGAAACTGTTTTCCCGACTACAATGTTCATCTCGAACTTAACCCCTAACCGTTCCAAGTATGCTACTTCAGCTCTGAGAATTTTGTTTGGCAGCCTGAAATCGGGAATCCCATAAACAAGTACACCTCCTACTACATGTAATGCCTCGAACACAGTTACTTTATGGCCTTTTTTTACCAGCTCTCCGGCAACAGTCAGCCCGGCCGGACCGGCTCCGATAACCGCAACCTTCTTCCCCGTAGGAGGCAGAGCCTTAGGAATAAAAACTTTCCCACTATCCCTTTCAAAATCAGAGGCAAACCGTTCCAGATTCCCGATCGCTACCGACACTCCGGTCGCCTTTTTCAGGTTACAGACAGCTTCACACTGACTTTCCTGGGGACACACTCTGCCGCAGATCGAAGGCAAGCTGTTAGTTTCCTTAAGCTTTCGCGCACTATCACTAAATTTTCCGGCCTCAATAAGCTTAATAAAAGCAGGGATATCAATACCTACCGGACACCCCATCACACATTGAGGGTTAGCACAGTCCAGGCATCTTTGAGCTTCTTTAACCGCTTTTTTTGCATCAAGCCCAAAATTAACTTCCTTAAAATGCTTGTTCCTCAAATCCGGTTTCCTCTCTGGCATCTTCTGACGGCGGATCTTCATTCTTTCTTTAACCGGCAGAGATTTCCGAAGTTCTTTCCGCCAGTCTTCATTAAATCCTGCCCTCAACATTGCTTTAAGCTCAGGAGGCATTTGTTTTGTTTTATCAGGCATTTTTCACTCTTTCTTGTTGGTTAGTTTTTTGGAAAATTTTCTTTCTCCCAGTAGCTCAAAGATTGGATCTCATCATCAAAATAAGATTTCCTCCGGGAAAAAAGCTCTTGCCAGTCAACCAGATGGCCGTCAAAATCCGGACCGTCAACACAGGCGAATTTTGTTTTTTCATCAACTGATACCCTGCAGGCCCCGCACATTCCGGTTCCATCCAGCATTATAGGATTTAGGCTGACAATAGTCTTTATTCCTAAAGGCCGAGTCGCTTCGGAACAGGTGTACATAAGGTAAGTACAGCCGTAAGATATGACTCTGTCGACCTTTGTGGTTTTTACTACATCCTTAAGTACTTTAGGGATGAATTCTTTACAGTCATAATAGCTATCACGCGAGGAGACAAAAAACTCATCACTCACAGCCTTTAATTTATCTTCCCAATACAAGAGATAATTAGCTTTAACGTCAAGCAAGGAAATAACCTTATTGCCGGCTTCTTTCATCGCTCTGGCAACAGGATAAACCGCTCCTATCCCATAACAGCCGCCGGCACATAATACTGTTCCAAATTTCTTAATCTCCGCTGGTTTTCCCAAGGGGCCCACATATACTGGGACCTCATCTCCACTTCTGAGAATAGACAACTTTTGGGTTGAGGTCCCCACAACCAGGAAGACTGAGGTGACCGTACCTTTTTCGCTGTCCCAATCAGCAATATTCAAAGGAATCCTCTCCCCACGCTCGTCCGGCATTATAATTACAAATTGACCGGGTTTACATTTCCGCGCCACTTTAGGCGCTTCAATCTCAAGAAGATGAAGATTTGGTACCAGGCGTTCTCTGCGAATAATTTTAGCCATTACTTTCCTCTTTTGATCATTACCTTCAACACATTTGATGAGGCAGTGTTATTAAAGATCGGATATTCCGGAGACGCAGCTACTATCCCCGGCGATACAGTTTTCGTAATACGGACAATTACCTTTGTTTTTCCATGGGGGGACAAAACCTCAATACTATCTCCGTTTTTTAGCTTCAGCTTATCTGCATCCTCCAGACAAATATGGATCCACTGAGAATTCCTGAATATCCGAAATCCCCGCACAGCTTCACTCAGGGAAAGATTACGGTAAAAATCAAGGTTATAAAACAAAACCAAGCGGAATGGATATCTTTTATTGTTTCCTTCCGGCAGGGAAATAATTTTCTGGGTAAATAATTTCCCCTTCTGAGGCGTTTCTTCTTTAATAAAAATCTCCTTGCTTTTTTCTAAAGCCGGGTAAGTGACATTAGCAAAACCAGGAAGCTTATTGCGTATCTCCTTAATAATGCTTGAAGGCTTTTTATAATCAAAGGCTTCAGCTCCCATCCTCTTTGCTGCTTGGCTGGTTATCCACCAGTCCGGTTTTGTTTTTCCCGGCGGTTCAAGAACTTTGCCTGATTTTTGGACCCGGCCCTCCATATTAACAAAAACACCCTCGGCCTCAGCAGAAACTGCCGCCGGCAAAACTGCATCAGCTATTTCAGTATTTTTACTGACATAGCTGTCCTGGATAATAAGAAACTCAGGTCTGGCTTTTTTTGGAAGTTCAATCCGGCTTCCGGCAAGATAAAGCGCCTTGACCTTATTGTCTATAATATCCTGAATGATAAGTCCTGTTTGCCTGCTTTTTTTATTAAAACTCCTGTCAAGCTCAAATATCCCACGCGAGTTGCTTTCAAGCCCTAAATGATAAAGCCGTCCTTTAGAGAGTAAAGCTATATTCCAGAGTGCGGTCAGAACTTCCATACCGACCGGACCTTGAATCGATTCAGAGCCAAAAATAAATGCAGGCGATTTACTGCTTTTTAATATTTCCGCGGCCTCTCTGAGAGCATTTTCTGCTACTTTAGACTCTTTAGCAGCTTTAAATGACTCGCCCCCCGTTAAAATCTTCTGCAGACTGCCAAGTAAAATATTTTCAGTTCCCGGTTCGATCCGAAGCTGTAGAGATACAAATCGATCAAATTGAAGTTCCATCGGACCTGCGGCAATCAGTCTTGCTCCATTTTTTACTGCTTTGACAATCTCCAGCCAGACAATAGGATGAGAAACGGAAATATTAGAACTAAGGAGAAATATAGTCTCTGCCGAAGAAATCTCTTCAATTTTATAATTCAGGGCAGGCATAAATCCCAGTTTCTGCGCCAGTTCCCGATAAGAGGAGAAAGCGGGTTCAGAGCTAATATTCCCTGTCTTCAGGACTTCATCCGCAAACTTACGGAGCACATAGCCGTCTTCACAGGACACCTGGGCAGACCGGATGACTGCAGTCTCTTTTCCTTTATACTTTTTAAGTTTCCCGGCTACCCAATCCAGGGCTTCATCCCAACCCACCTCTTCCAGCTTCTTTTCTCTGCGGATCAAAGGCTTCTCTATTCTTTTCTCTATATAAACCAGGTCCTTAATCAGAAAACGACCTTTTACACATGCCTGACCATGATTGGCAGGACCGTCTGCTGCCGGCCGGGTATTCAGCAACCGTCCTTCTCCCAGATTTACTTCCAGTCTACATCCTACACTACAAAGCGGGCAGAGCATCTCGGTTTTATCATCTGCAAGGCTTTCATATTTTCTGCCTTTCTCTATCAGAGCCCCGGTAGGACAGACATCCATACAAGCACCGCAAAACTGGCAATTGGAATCGATCAGCCTCTGATCCATCGAGGTTGACACGACAGTCTCAGGGCCTCTTTTTACAAACGAAAGGGTAGAACAGCCCCTTACTTCATGACAGATCCGGACACATCTTCCACAAAGAATACAAAGGTTGTAATTTCGGTCAAAGAAAGGGTCATCCCTTTTAACCTCAAGATCACGGTAATAGGAAGGAAAATCTACAATATCTACCCCAATCTCTTCTACAATCTCCTGAAGCTCGCAATCCCCATTATTGGGGCAAAGAACACATCCGGTCACTTCGCCTACTTTTCGAATGGTCGCTTTATATTCGTCGCATTCTTTTTTTTCCGCGCACATCAGGCAGGCATTTGGATGTTCTGTGAGGATAAGTTCCAAAATGTTTTTTCTTAACTTTCGCAGCTGCTGAGTAGATGTCTTTACTTCCATTCCATCTTCAATATAAATACTGCATGATGGTGAATATCCTTTCTTACCCTTGATCTGAACAAGACACAACCGACATCCACTGAAAGGGGCCAAACCGGGATGGTCACACAGAGATGGAATATAAATCCCATTTTCCCGCGCCAACTCTAAAATAGTCTTATTCTCTTCTGCTTCAATCGTTTTTCCATCTATAATTACTTTCATTTGTCAACTCTTCCCGTGTCAACACTTCCCGCTGAAGTCTTTTTTAAAATCTTTTCCTTCTTTTCTCCCGTGTATTTCGATACAGCCCTTACTTTAGGAGGACACACATCAAAACAGGCTCCGCATTTGATGCATAATTTATGGTCGATCACATGGACTTCTTTTCTTTTTCCTATAATCGCATCAACCGGGCAGCTCTTCTTGCAGAGCAGGCAGCCGACACACTTATCCGGCTCAATGTAGTAGCAGATCAGATCTTTACATACCAGCGCCTTGCAGCTTTTGTTATAAATATGGTCTTCATACTCCTTCCGGAAATAACGCAGGGTAGTCAAAACAGGATTAGGGGACGTCTGCCCTAACCCGCACAATGAGCCCGATTTGATTGTTTTCGCCAGCTCCTCGAGCTTCTTTATGTCATTTTCCTTACCTTCTCCCCGGGTTATACGGTTAAGGATCTCAACCATCTGCCTGGTTCCGATTCGACATGGGACACATTTTCCGCATGACTCTTCCTTGGTAAACTGGAGAAAATAACGTGCGACATCCACCATGCAGGTATCTTCATCCATAACGATCATCCCGCCCGAACCCATTATCGACCCGGCCTCAGAAAGGCTTTCATAATCAACTGGCAGGTCTAGCTTCTCTTCAGGGATGCAACCGCCTGATGGACCTCCGGTCTGAACAGCTTTAAATTCCTTATCACCGGGGATGCCGCCTCCAATATCATATATTATTTCCCGCAAAGTGATTCCCATTGGGACTTCCACCAGGCCAGTATTATTGATTTTCCCTACAAGAGAGAATATCTTAGTACCTTTACTGCTTTCAGTTCCAATACCTGCAAACCAGTCCGAGCCTTTTTCGATTATTATAGGGATATTGCCCCAAGTCTCGACATTATTAATATTTGTCGGCTTTCCCCATAGTCCGGATTGGGCTGGAAAAGGCGGGCGCTGCCTTGGTTGAGCTCTTCGACCTTCGATCGAAGCCATAAGCGATGTCTCCTCTCCGGAAACAAACGATCCAGCTCCCTTAAAGACGTGAATGTCAAAATTAAATTCTGAGCCGAGGATAGCATCTCCCAACAAACCTAATTTCCGTGCCTGTTCCAGAGCAATAGTAATGTTCTTGAGCGCTAGGGGGTATTCCATCCGCACATAAATATAACCTTCCGTAGCTCCTATAGCATAAGCACCGATGATCATTCCTTCTAATACACGATGAGGATTTCCTTCCATCAGGCTGCGGTCCATATAAGCGCCCGGGTCTCCCTCATCAGCATTACAGATAATATATTTGATATCTCCTTTGGCATTGCGGGCAAATTTCCACTTTAAACCGGTTGGGAAGCCGGCCCCGCCTCTTCCCCGGATACCTGAAGCTATAATAGTTTCGATGACGTCTTCAGGATTCATGCTTTTGAGGACTGTACCCAGAGAATTGTATCCTCTGATAGCAAAATAATCATTGATGTCAGTCGGATCAATAAGGGCATTGTCGCCCATGACTATTCGTTCTTGCTTGGCATAAAAAGAGATGTCACTTTCTTTGGGCATTGTTTGACCTGTGACAGGGTCTGAATATAACAGCTTATCGATTATTTTGTTATTAAGTGCTGTTTCGGTAATGATACTTTCAGCGTCTTCAGGTTGGACATGTTGATAAAAAATATTTTGAGGATGGATGATGATATTTGGCTCGGCTTCACAAAATCCATGGCAGCCTGTGTTTTTCACCTGAATTTTGCCTTCGAGTTTTTTTTCTTTTATTATTTTATTTAGGGATTCTATGACTTTTAAAGAACCGCGGGCCCGGCCACAAGTGCCTGCGGAAACCGTTAGAACAGTCTTATCATTTTCGTTCCTGAGTTTGATCTGCTGATTTATTGTCTCTTTTAATTCTTCGAAAGATTTAATCTTGGTCATTCTTCTTCTCTTTCTTATACTTTTCTAAAATCGGCTCAACTTTTCTAATCGTTGCCTCAGCATGATAATCGTCATCAACAACAACTACCGGCCCGATTGCACAGCATCCCAGACAGGCCACAGTTTCCAGGGTGAACTGTTTATCCCGGGTAGTATGTCCGGCTTCAATTCCAAGTCTTCTTTCAAACTCTTCTAAAACCTTTGGCCCTCCCCGCACATGACAGGCAGTTCCCATACAGACCGTCACTCTATGTTTGCCTCGAGGTTCAAGACTGAAGGCGGCATAAAAGGTTAGAATCCCGTAAATCTCGCTTTCAGTGATTTTTAGATGCCGGGATATTTCAGAAATAGCTTCCGGAGGAATATAGCCAAACTTAGCCTGTACACAGTGAAGAACATGGATCAATTCTTTTTGACTATTTTCAAATTCAGCTAAGATTTTTTGCATGCTAAATCTATCCTTCAATATAATCAAATCCAAAACGCTCACCGATGTTTTTTCTGACGACTTTTTGCTTGTGCAGGTAAACACCTCTGGCTAATGCCTTGTTTGCTTTTAGAGCTTTATCAATACCCAGCTCACCGATCTGGAGCAGGTAAGGAATAACAAGATTACTCAGCACTTTAGTAGATGTCCGGCTTACAGTCGAAGTGATATTGGGAACACAATAATGGATAACTCCCTCTTCCACATAAGTCGGCTGCTCAAGTGTGGTCAAGCGGCTTGTTTCTACACATCCTCCCTGATCGATGGAAAGGTCAATGATTATCGAGCCTTTTTTCATATTCTTAACCATGCCCCGCGTTATCATGAGCGGAGCTTTTTCTCCGGGACGAAGAACTGCTCCTATCAATATATCTGCGATCTCCGACATACGAGCCAGGTTATAATTACTCGCCATCAATGTTGCCAGCCTTCCGGAGCTCATCTCTTCCAGCTCCCTAAGTTTATCCATATACTGTCCTAAAGCTATTGTATGGGCTCCTGCGCCCAGCATTGCTTTAATAGCACTCCGGGCTAAAATCGTACTCCCTATTATAACTGCTGTAGCCGGCGGAACACTTACTACACCCCCAATCACAAGCCCCCTGCCTCCAAGTGTTGTTTGAAGATTATGTCCGGCAATCACATGGCACAACTGACCGGCAATTTCACTGAGACTTTCAATAAAAGGAAGATCTTTATTATCCTCCTGAATAATTTCGTACCCTATCATGGTAACACTTTTTTTGAGCAGTTCTTTTACAAGGTCTTTACGGGAGACAGCCAAATGATGAAACCCAAACAGTATCTGATCATTTCTGACCAACCTGCATTCCTCTTCATTCAAGGGTGAAATATTTATAACAGTCTCTGAGCGGCCAAAGACTTCTTCTTTTGTAAAGACGAGCTCTGCACCTAAAGAGACAAAATCTTCATTGGAATATCCGGCTTTAATACCCGCTCCTGCTTGAAAATAAACAGAATGGCCTTTTTCTACCAAAAAAGAAACTCCACTTGGAGATAGACCGGCGCGGTTTTCAATTTTACTGCTCTCGTTAATCACCCCAAAATTCATTCTAGCCTCCTATAAGAAAATCATGATATCAAACTAAATTTTTAAGTCAAATAATATTATCTAAGGTTAAATAAAAAGTTTAATAGTCAAATAGAGATAAGCAGCATACAATCCCAGCAGAATTAACCCTTTCCACTTTTCCAGGCGGCATTTAAATAGCATAGCAGCCAGCATAACAACCACAATAAGTATCATAAATGGAAAAATAAAATTAATTACATTAAGTTCCACATAAATCGGGTTTACTATAGCCGAAATGCCAATGATCCATAAAATATTGAGTACATCCGCTCCTATAATATTTCCGACTGCGATCTCACCTTCACCTTTCCTAACAGCTGTAATGCATGTGCTTATCTCAGGCAGAGATGTGCCAATGGCAATAATAGTTGAACCGATAATGATCTCGTTTATGGAAAAATACCTGGCAATATAGATGGCAGACTCAACTATTATATTCCCGCTAACAATCACTCCGGTGAGGCCCGCCGCAAATAGAAGAACCGGCTTTTTTAAATGTTCTTTTCCCAACCTAGGTGAGGCTTTATCTTTATTACCGGATTTCCTGTTTTTATAGAGCAGTAAAAAATACAAGACCAATAAAGACACTAAAATCAGGCCTTCGACCCGGCCTATACATCCATTTCTGGATAAAAAATAGGCAAAAAGATCAATGGATAGAAGAAAAATACCTACTCTTTTAAGCAAACGGCAGTTTACCAGTATAACAGAGGGAGCTAAAACTGCTGCAAGTCCCAGAGCAAGGCCGTCATCACATATGACCGATCCGATAGCATTTCCAAGAGCAATTTCCGGATGATGTTTAGCAGCTGCCAGAACTGAAACTATAAATTCAGGCGCAGTAGTCGCCAGCCCCACAAGTACTATTCCAGTCAACATTTTGGGAATATCAAAAACTCTGGCAATACCGGATGCTCCATCAACAAAAAAACCAGCACATTTAAAGAGTAATATAAAAGAAATAATAAACGCGCTAATTGCTAAATAAATCATTTTGTCTTTTCGTAAACAATTTTTCCATCAAATATGGTCATGCCTACTCTGGTGTTAATGATTTCTTCAAGGGGGATTTTAAAAAGATTTTTATCGAGGACTACTATATCTGCCAGCTTCCCCGGTTCGAGCGACCCTTTTTTGTCTTCTGCAAATTCAGCATAAGCCCCACTTAGAGTATATCCCTTGACCGCATCCTCCACAGAGATCTTCTCTTCCGGAATCCAGCCTTCCGGATGTTTTCCTTCCCTGGTTCTCCTGGTCACAGCAGCAAAGATACCCTTAATGGGGTCAAGCGGGGCTACCGTCCAATCAGAACCGCAAACAAGTGCAGCTCCTTTTTCCAGCAGCGATTTGAAGGCATATGTAGTCCTGGCTCTCTCAGCCCCGATCCTCTCTTCTGCCCAGACACCGTCCTCAACTATCTGATAAGGCTGGACAGACGCTATAACATTCATTTTGGCTATCCGCTCAATATCCTCAGGCATTAGGTGCTGGGCATGTTCGATCCGCCAGCGGCGGTCTCTTTTCTCGTTTTCTTCTGCAACTCTTTCAAAAATATCCAGGATAATATGATTCGCCCTATCACCGATAGCATGGATCGCCACTTGAAGACCGGCTTTATCCGCCTCTTTTAGCCTCTTCTCCATTATCCCCTCTGGAAACATATCCGAAACCAGAAGACCGCTTTTTTCGGAAGCATCCTCATAAGGATGAAAAAACAAGGCGGTAAATGACCCCAGAGAGCCGTCAACGAATCCCTTAAGCCCTCCGATCTTTAAGAAATCATTTCCAAAAGGAGTCCTCAGCTTCATCCGCTTAAATAGGTTCACTTCCGATACAGGGATATACACACAGAGGCGGGCAGTCAATTTATTCTGCTTGATCATCTCCTGGTATACTTCAAGCTCGGCTGAAAATTGCATATCATGTACAGAAGTCACTCCCAGGCTGTTGGCATGTTTTACGGCTGCAGCAACCGCTTCTTTCTTATCATAAAGAGAAGCCTCCGGGATATGCTGCTTGATCAGATCGATGGCACTGTCTTTTAAAATACCGGTCGGCTCACCGGTGACCGGATCTTTTTCAATAATTCCGCCTTCTGGAGATTGCCTATTCTTTGTAATACCGGCAATTTTTAAGGCCAGGCTGTTAACAAAAACAGCATGTTTATCCATACGGTCAACACAAACAGGATTATCCTGCGTTACTTTATCCACCCACTCTTTGTTCGGCAGCTTAGGGTGGTCGAACTGCAAGTGGTTCCAATCACCATTTAGGACCCACTTTCCTTTATCCATTTCCCGGACTTTCATTTTGATGCAAGCAATGAATTCCTTTTTACTCCTGACATTACGCAATTGAATGCCGGATAGCGCAAACCCACCATCAATAAAATGGGTATGGCTGTCAATAAATCCCGGAAGCACTAAATCTCCCTTTAATTCGATCACTTTAGTATTACTAGAGATCGCCGGTTTAATATCCGCTTCAGATCCGACTCGGAGAATTCTATTCTTTTTAAGGGCAACAGCCTCTGCCCAGGGCTGTCTGGGATTGACTGTATATACAGCCCCGTTTAGAAGTACAATATCCGCTCTTTCTTCTTTCATGGATTAAAATCTCACTCCGAATCCTACTCCGGTCTTAAATCCCCCCAGCTTTATAGAGATACCTTCAATCGAATCATTAGCTGCTAAATAGCCTCCGCTTATTTCGAGGTACACATTTTTTAAAACATCAATATTCAATCCTCCATCTATTCTGTATCCAATAGCAGAACCTGACACTTCAAGCTCCATTGCCTCTTCCCTGTAATTTACATAAAATGTTCCGGTCTCTACCTTATACCTCGCTCTATCTGATATTCTCCCCTCATAACCGAAACCGCCGGAAATATAATTCTGGTTGGATTTAGCCTCCTCTGCCAGCAGGGTAGTCGTTCCTTTTGCCAACAAAAAACCATATCCGGCCCAGACATAAAATCCCTCGAATACTTTAACTCCCGCTTTGATCTCCGGATAAAACAATCCTTTTCCATAAATATCTTTAAAATCCTTATCTGCCGGAATAAGATAATTACTTGTTCCAGTAATAAAAACATTATCTCCCAAAGTTATTCCGGCTAATAAAAATACAGCGATCACTATCCCATAAAATGACCTTCTCATCTTCACCTCCGTATCGGCATCCCTAAGTTTTATACTGTCACCTCATTAGAAGAGGCTAATATTTGCCCCTTTATTCCCAGGGCAACTGCTCTATACACATAAGTCTTGGTCCTTTCCAGGTATCTATCATAATAAACAAACATCCCTCCCGGAGCCTCAGAGCCTTCAATCTCTTTGATAATATTATATGTACCACCGGCTTCCTTCCGATAAATGATGTATTTTGAAACTTTTGCCGATCCAATATCTCCAGCCGACAGCTCAATTTTCCCATACTGCCTTCGAACCAGCCAAGCTCTTTCTTCACCTCTTAAAGCTTGAATAGATAAATTTATATTCCGCACTGTTACAGAAATTGCATAGGAATCTTGCTGTTCATTAGTATCTGTAGCAGTAGCGGTAATTGTATTTAATCCGCCCGGACAGGCAATGGAATCCCAGACATACTGGAAAGGAGCCGCAGTATCTGTATGATGCAAAATACCATTAATAAAAAATTCGACTTTTGTAATCCCAAAGTCATCAGTTGCTATTGCTTGTATAGTCACTGAATCTTTCACTTCTGAATTACTAGCCGGATAAGTTATTATGACAGAAGGAGGCTCGTCTGTGGAAATTATTTTAAACGAATTATCGCTGGTATCAACAAGAGTTCCGTTTTTTTCGCTTATTCTAACCAGGCAATCGGCAGATACATCATCCGGGATTTCCCAGTAATAAATGCCGTCATTTTTAGTTGAAGAAACAATTTTACTCCAGTTTTCTCCATCATCAGTTGAATATTCGATTTTTACTCTCTCTACTTCCCCTTGGGTTACCCAGGTGATATTATGTTTGGAACCGACCAGCCAGTTTTCAGCGCCATTGGGAGATGTAACCTGCAGAGTCCGTTGTTCTGAGTCCCCTTCCCATCCGGCAATCCTGGCCAGAAGCCACCAGAAAGCTCCACCCTTAAGAACACAGTTTAAGCGTTGAGAATGAGCACAACTTCCACAATGATAAACCCAATCCGCTAAGTCGCTGTTGGGATTAGCGGCTAACCACTCTTCTGCCCAGTTTCCTCCATTACAGTGGCAACCATCATCAGCTCCTTTGTTTAAATAGTAATTGCCGTCAGGATCATAACTTTCAATATCTGCAAAATCAAAAAGGAACTTATTATTTTCTTCACAATAATCCCTTATCTGGTTATTTCTTTTATTTAGATTCCCATCGACACCACTCCCATCCAGATGCCCGGTCATATAAATAAAAGTAACATCCGGATACTGGTCTTCAAGTGCAGAAATTGCATCCAGATATGTTTTTATTCCTGCTTGAGTGTTATCACTTACTCCCCCACACCATGACCAGATTACTACATTCCTGTCATTATTAGCCAGGTTCAGCATATAAACAGTAGCATCTCTCCATTCTAGATTACCATTATGCCCCAGATCATTTGCTCCTCCTGCATTCCCCCAGCAATCATTGAGAAACTTATCTGTTTCCAGCCCCCAGCTCGAATAAGAATAATAATATATGGTACCCTGGTTACCTCTGTATGCCTCTATTCCGGTAACCAGCTGACTGCCGTGAGAAGTATGGCCGTATCCGATTCGCAGGCTGTCTTTTGCTTCTAATATCCAGGTATCAGGTATTTTTGAGATATCAGTACAATTATGGTCGACTATTACAGCTTCTTGAGCCTGTAGATTTAAAGCAAGGAAAAAAATAAAAACTAATAAAATATATATATGCTTGAGCATTCAATATCCTTCCATAGCCGATACGAATGATACTTAGAAAATATTAAATAGTAAATAGGGAGATGAAATTCGGGTATGGCTTTTGCTCGTTCAGATTTCAAACGCCATGATGCAACGGATTCTAGGATTTTGAATTTAAATAGTTATTTTTGTCAAGTCTTCCGGGATGATGAGTTCCCCTGTATAATTCTGCCTGATCTCGTTTATGATCTCATCTATAGAATAATCCAATTCCCCGAAAAAATGAATGGGGATAAGACGCTTAACTCCCGCTTGCTGGGCCATAAGTCCCAGAGATAAAGCATCCGTATGCATGGTGGGAAGATATGGATATATCTTACTGAAACGTGAAGGAGTACTGCAGTCATGGATAAGTGTGTCGATTCCAGCTGCCCGTTTGAACAGTTGCGGAGAAACCGGAGTATCTCCTGAATACAATAGTTTTTTCCTTTCCTGCTCAAAGTCAAAACAAAATGCCAGAGAAGATTCTTTATGAGGGACTTTAAAAACATTGCACTTTAGGTCAGGAGACAAATCGAACTTAGCTTGTGTTTCTAATTTAAAAAAATTAATCCGGCACAATATTTTATCTTCCCTGAGTTGAAAAATATCCAACAGCTTGCAGCAAAACTCAATCGCTTCTTCCGACCCATAGAGCTTAATACTGAGTTTATCCAGCATAAGGCTGTGTACAAAAGCCGGGAGTCCATAAATATGGTCTGGATGGGTATGAGTGATCAGAATAGAGCGGACTTTTCGCGGGTCAAGCTCAAGCATTTTTATCTTGCGGATTACACTTCCCGGACAGTCGATCAGGATGAGCTCCTCTTTCCGGCGGATAAGTAGAGAAGTGTTATCCCTCTCAATAGTAGCGGCAGAACCACCAGTGCCTAAGAAATATATTTTATTCATAAGAAATGTCAATATATATAATCACTAGTGTCCGGTTATAACTCAAATAGTTTCAACTGTTTAGAGTAGACATCCTCTCGATTCGTGTAATCAAATTCCGCAAGTAGTTGATAAATAGAGGCTTTCTCAAAAACAGTTACACTCAATATCTGAAGAAAAGTGTAGAGAGACATGTCTAAATTCAAGCGTTTTTTAATAATGGCCACAAGCACATAAATCGAAATGGCAATCCAAACCTGAGTTTTTACGGCATTCTCCGATGTCCCATAAAACGATTTTATCCGTAAATGTTGTTTGATCCATTTGAAGAACAACTCAATTTGCCATCTGCATTTGTAGAGTTGAGTGATAGTATAGGCTGGAAGAATAAAATTATTGGATAAAAAGGTCAAATTTTTATTGGTCTCTTCATCATAATAACGAACACGGCGCAATTGTCCTGGATAATGTTTAGCTGAATCTTTTCCTGTCAGAACAATTGTTTGATCACATTTTAGCCCCTTAGACTTATCGACAGGATGAGAATAGAGCCTGCGAGATTGCAGATTGGATTTGGCCTTAATGACAAAAAAGGCATGAAACAAGTGCAGCAGATAGAGTCGTTCAAAATCAAGATAACCACGATCCATAATATAGAAACATCCAGGTTCCGGCAGGAGTTCATCGAGGATATTGACATCGTGAATCTTTCCATCAGTGATTTCGATGAAAGTCGGAATAGAGCCTCGTAAATCTAACAATGTGTGCAACTTAATGGCACCTTTGTGTTTCCGGAATTTTGCCCAGGGAAAAAGCGAAAGGCACAGATCAATCGTTGTTGAGTCAAGAGCATAAACTGTCTCTTTCAGTTCAACACCAAAATCTTCCTCGGCATAGAGCTTTCTGGCCTGATGAATAAGCACCTGAGCAAAATCAGCAAAGATGCGCCAATCTCGACTCTCATTGGCATCGGCTAATGTGCTCCGTGAGACCTTCCCTCGAAAACCCATATGATAGAATTTATTTGGCACAGAGCGGAGACATGTTTCGATATCCCTTAGACTTTCCCGGTAAGTCAGCTGGGCAAAGGCCATGCAAAGATATTGATTCCAGCAGGAAAACCTCTTGACTTGGTAGTTGCCTCTGTATCGGCTTACACATCTACGGAACTCGTGCATCGGCAAATAATCCATTATCTGAGAAAAAATGATTTTTCCTGTGTACATTTGGTCACTCCTCTGTTTATTGACAAAAAGATGACCACAGTATAAAATCAATTTCAAGTAGATAACAGCCATTTTGTGATGTATCATATTGTTATTAATTAAGTTATAGGATAATTAAATTTCATGTTCCGGACAGCAGTGG
>JAUVXM010000046.1 GCA_030603565.1 Candidatus Aminicenantota bacterium | reverse complement strand
TTTAGCTTCTGAGCCTTAAGCAAGAATCAGGTCAGTTGATACGAAAACACGCGAATTTTCCCCAGCGTGGAAAATCCGCTCGGATACAGTCTTCGCTCTCTTCTCCTTAAAGGAGAAGAACCAGGCCCGCTCATCCTTGCTCACGGTTTTCTTAATCAATTGACCTGATTCTTTCTACCGCTGCGAATACCCTGTAACGAAGTAGATGCGGTGAGATCGTCTCGCCCGAAGGGTAAAAAGTGCCAATGATAAAATAAGTTATTGTTTTTTGAATACGGCATTGGCAATTTTTATGAATAGCCCAGGAAAAGAGCTGGCATAGACACGGGTAAATCCCTGTGTTTCGCAGGGATTTACCTGTTTCCATGCCAGGGTGAATAGTCCAGATTAAATTGCTTTCTGGATTTTTATTGTGATTTTTTTTATGATATACAAAATGAGTGAAGAATTTAAGCACAGCATGCAGAAAAAAATAATTGATGAGAAGAAATCATCCCTGCATAAATATTCATCTATAGTTATCGGGGAAAAAGGTTTTTTTACTTTAATCAAGTACGAGTTTATAACATTTTTCTTTTCCTGGATTCCAGGTGCTTTAGGGCTATTTGTACGCAAGATGTTTTATCCTTTTCTTTTTCGGAAAGTTGGCGGGGGAGTTGTATTCGGACGTAATCTTACCCTGCGTCAACCCCATAAGATCAGCATAGGGGACAATACAGTTATTGATGACAATGTAGTGCTGGATGCGAAGGGAGAGAAAAACGAAGGGATTCGTCTCGGAGATAATGTTTATGTAGGCCGAAACACGATCCTTAGCTGCAAGGGTGGTTCTATTTACTTGGGTGATTACTGTAACATTTCAGCCAACTGCACTTTGCTTTCAGAAACAAAGATAAGGATAGGAAAATATTGTTTTGTAGCAGGGCACTGCTATCTTGTTGCTGGTGGAAATCATACCTTTGATGATATTTCTACTCCCATCATGTTCCAGCCTTCGATTTCCAAAGGCGGGATACAGATAGAAGATGATGTCTGGCTGGGGGCTGGGGCTGTTGTCCTGGATGGAGTCTCTATAAAAAAAGGATGCATTGTGGGAGCGGCATCTGTTGTGACTAAATCTTTCAAAGAGTACTCGGTTATCCTCGGTTACCCGGCCTGGAAGATAAAAGACAGAAGAAAACAAAAAAAAGCAGTTGAGGTTTAAGCAATCCTCGGGATTATCCTGAACTATTCATAAAAAATGTCGATATAATTGTCAATTCTTGATAAATAAATATTTTACATTGATTCTCATAGAGATACCATTTACCGTTTCGTTTTTGCTGTAATCTTTATTTATAATCGACATTTTTTATGAATAGTTCAGGATTAATTCAGGGCATCTTTTTTAAGATAAATTTCCAGATATATTTTTTTGGAACTCCGAAAAAGCCTTTTCGCCATATCCGGTCACAATTAGAACATGTCTTGAATTCATCCAGGTCCTGTTCTGCTAATTTTTTTCTCAGATGGATTATCTTATCTCCGTTCCAGATCTCCCTGATGGAATTGTCTTTTACATTCCCGATGCTATGGTGGTTAAAAAAATCCTGGGTGCAGGGGAGGACCGAACCATCCCATAAGATTATTAGTGCATTCCAGGGAAAGGGGCAGACCGAGTAGTTATCAGGATTGTGTCTCTTTTTTTTTATTTCTCCGGCCCAGTTATGAAATTCTTTTATAACAAAACTGTCCGGAGGCAGATCTTGGAAGCGGTTTCTGAATTCTTGCTTAGCTTGTTCGAGTTCTTCTCCGGCTGTTTTCTCAAAGTCTATTGCTTCAATAGCAGTCCGAGGAGTTTTAGCACCGGCGGATTTTTTTATTTCTAAAAAGCGCAATATATTTTTAATTGTTTTATCAAAATCCCCTCCCCGGCGGATTTTTTCGTAAGTTTCCTTGGTATACCCGTCAAAGGAAAAGGAGATACTATCAAGCCCGGCCGCGATGATATTTTCTGCTAGGTCTTCTGTTAAGAGAGAAGCATTGGTGTGCAAGCGGGTAAACACTTTATTTTGTTTAGCGTATTTTATCGCCTCAACGATCTCGGGATGGAGCAGTGATTCTCCCCGGTGGTTAAGATTAATATCAAATATAAATTCCTTGGCCTCATCCACGATCTTTCGGTACAGGTCCATGTCCATATAACCCTTGTCCTTTTTCCCAAGGTCTTTGTTTGGGCACATGACACATCTGAAGTTGCAGAAACTTGTCAATTCCACCCAGAGGCGGATCGGCATGTAAGGCAGAGTAGGAGATTTTTTCTGGTAGTGATAGAATAGTCTTAGAAGCCGGGTCCAATAGGCGAGAGAGGCCATTTTTCTATTTTTCCTCCATATTCTGTATCACTACTGCACAAGCCATATTTCCGATGACATTTACACTTGTACGCACCATATCCAGCAGCCTCTCTACTCCCAGGATCAGAGCAATACCTTCCAGAGGAATGCCCAGCTGTTTTAATACCAGGGCAAGGGCGATTATGCCTGCCATCGGTACACCCGCAGCTCCGATTGAAGAAAGTACCGCCATAAGCACTATTGTGACCTGGCTGGTGATGCCAAGATGAATTCCATAGATCTGGGCGATAAAAATTGCGGAGACTCCCTGATACAGGGCAGTTCCATCCATGTTTACGGTAGCTCCCAGAGGAATTACAAAGCTTGAGTATTCCCGTTTAACCCCGATGTGCTCTACTCCATCCATAGCCACCGGCAGGGTTGCCATAGAACTTGAAGTGCTGAAAGCGATGAGGATTGCTTCTTTTGCCGCTCTGAAGAAACGCAGCGGACTGGTATGTCCGAGAAAGCTGACTGAAAGGCTGTTTACACTGAGGCCATAAAAAACAAGCCCAAAGATGACAACCAGGGAGTATTTTAATAGAGTTGTCAGGATATCAATTCCGTATTGTCCGATTACAGCTGCGCTGAGAGCCAAAACCCCATAAGGGGCAAGTTTCATGACAATATGCACGACCTGGATAAGCATATCATTCAGCCCGTCCAGGAAATTGATGATCAGTTTGGATTTTTCCTCTTTGATCAGAGTCAGGACTACTCCAAATAGAAGTGCCATGAAGATTATCTGCAGCATATTTCCTTCAATAAAAGCCGCTACCGGGTTAGTGGGAACTATATTCATCAGGATCTCTGTGATCGACGGTTTTTCTTCCATATATTTTATGCCGTCCTGGGCCTTGGCCTCATAGTTTTTATACAGCTCTGTTTTAACGTTTTCATTCAGGCCATCTCCGGGCCGGACAATATTAGCCAAGACTAAGCCTATAACTATGGCAATGATGGTCGTTACTACGAAGTAAACTGTGGTTTTTGCGCCGATACGCCCTAATTTACGCACATCGCCCATACTTGCGGTTCCCAGCATTAGAGAGACAAATACTAAAGGCACTACTATCATGGTGATCATGCGAAGAAAAACGGTTCCGATGGGCTCAATAAGAAGGACTTTTTCTCCGAAGATCAATCCGGCAATTATTCCTAATACCAATCCAAGAAAGATCTTTGTATGAAGTCTAATTTTTTTCATTAGCCACATATCATATCCACTAACTCTTTTTAAGTCAACGCAGTATACTCACAGGAGTCCCCTTGCTTTTTCTGAGCTTACAAAGGGCGGAAGGCAGGGACACAGGTAAGTCCCTTCGAAAGACAGGGATTTCCCCCAGCGGTGAAATCCCTTCCTGTCCTCACAACGCTCTCCTCGAGATACTCTCGAGGAACCATGCCCGCGTTGTTCCGGATGGCTTTCTCCGGGATTTACCAGTATCCCTGCCTTGCAACTACCAGAAGTGCAGAAAAAGGGGAAGGGAACTCCTATTGTTTGATAAAAAAATGAAAAGCATAAGTTTAAATGAAAGGGAGAAAGGGTAGACTGACGACTGGGATTTTATTGGTGCCAGTCTGGGAAGATATCGTTTCCCGGGCTGTCAAAAAGCAGGTTAGCCTTTCCTGTCTTGACGTCAAGGATATAAAGCTGCCAGTCGCCGTTAAGGTTATGCTGAAGGGACGAGTTGAAGACTATATAGTTGCCATCAGGTGACCAGGCGGGGAAGTAATCATATGTATCAGTCCTAATAGTCAGCCGGATTTTTTCACTGCCATCAGGCTTCATTATCCAGATATCGCTTTTTCCTTCTGCATTGGAATAGACATAGGCTAATTTTTCGCCGTTCTTTGAAAATCGGGCGCGGCAGCTTTTTCCGCCTCTGTTTAAAAAATTCACCTGATTCTTCTCCATATTGTAAATAGCGGTATCCCATCCGATAGTCCGCTTCCCTGTGAAAGTAATAAGAGAAGCAGAAGGGGATATATTAGCTATGCCGTGAGATTTAGAGTACTGCGGGATGATTTTTTTTGTTTTGTGTGTATTGATATCTACCTGGTAAAGAGCACTGCGCTTCTTGAGGAATTTTTTTGCTTCGCGGGTAAAGGCCAGCTTTTTCCCGTCTGAATACCAGGCAGGCTCCTTTTCATCCAGAGGTGAAGATGTAATGGAAACTACTTCTTTTCCGTCTGAGTTCATAGTAAATATGTCATACTGGCCTTCACGATCCGAGGAAAAAGCGATTTTTTTTCCGTCCGGAGACCAGACCGGATATTCATCCTGCCAGGTGTTGTTGGTGAGCTGTTCTAAACCGGATCCAGAGAGGAGATAGATCTCATTATCTCCGTCGAAATTTGACTGGAAGATGATCTTTCCTGAAAAGGGTATTTTGGCTGTAAAGTCCACATCTGAGGAACTATCTACTGAAGCTTCTTCCTTGTTTATGCAAAACGCTAAGAATATTGAAAAAACTGTTAAAAGAAAAATTCTGGTTATAGTTTTGTTTTTCATCTATTTTTCTGAGTCATGTTAGCTATTTGATAGTAAAAGGGATGTTATCCGGACTCCGGCCCGAGCTAATAATTAGGATTTTGTCCCTTTCTGCACGGTTGTTGATTTTTAAATTAAAAGATAATGGGTTTTTTTCTTTATTTTCAAACTCTATTATCTTAAGTTTTCTCTTATCCATCTGCATTGAAAAATGAAGTCTGCCTTTATTTAAAGTCCACGTGTCTCTTTTTTTTGAAAACCTCTCTGTTTTGATATTTTTGAATTTATTATCAGCAGTGATATCTCCGGAGAAATGAGTACCATTTTTAGCCCGAAAGATCAAGCGCCATTCGGAATTATTTTTATCAATTATTATAATCGGCTCTTGATAGACAATCTTTGGAAAAAGTTCTTTTTGTGAGTTATCCTTAAATATACTGTGGTATATTCTTTCTGTTTCCCGGAATAAACCCTTTACTTTGAATGCTTCTGCTAAAAATAGTCTTAGAATTAATCGTTCAGGATCAAGATATAAGGTTTTTTTATAAATAGAAATAGCCTTGTTTATGTCTTTATCGAGATAAAATTGATTGGCTAATTGAAACAGTCGGTGGGAAATTATATGGTCGTATTTATGGTTTAGGTTCAGAGATTCCGAATATGCGTATAAGGCTTCTTGAAAGTTTCCCTGTTGATGGTATTCTTTGCCAAGTTCAAGAAGTCTGCTGGCAATTTGATCATTGTAAAACCAGTTAAGATATTGCGAGAATATTTTTTGTCGAGAAAGTCCGAATATCCCGTCTAATAACCTGTATACTAGGGGATAATCTAAGGTTTCTTCTGTAATATCTGTGATTTGAATTGATTTTGCTTTTTCCAGTTCCAGGTAAGCCTCCCGGACCTGACTGCTGCTTAGTAAGGATTTAGCAGCAAGAAGGTGTAGTTCCTTCTTTTTTGAGCTTTTCAAGTCAAGAGACAGAAGCATGCTGGTTAGTTGAGTATATTTCCTGGATAATGGCTCCTTTTTTTCCATGAAGTGAAGGACTGTGATCCCTCCCAGCCGTATTGCTTTTGCTGAGGGAATATTCGAGCATAATTTTATGAGACGGTCTTGATTTTCTGATCCAAGTTTTAATACTGCCCAAAGATCGACATTTTTATAACTCAATGCTTCTGATGGATTTATAGGGATTCTGTATATCATCATGTCATTTATTGCAGGTTGAGTTTTTATGTTATTTCTGATAATTGATTCATTTTGATTAAGGTCGATTTTTTTGGATAAAGGGTTGAGTGCAAGGAAGTGCCCGGAGGCAGGGAATTTATAAAAGAAAATGAATCCGTCTTTTTTTACGTTTTCCTGTAGATAATCTGAAACTTTTTTCTCAGTTTTTATTGCACCGAACCTCCAGAAATTTAAATAATAATGCTTTAAGTCAAACCCGGATATTAAGCCAACAATGAACAAAGTCAAGCAGGCAGCTGAAATAAAAGAGCTCCGGGAATATAGTGGTTTTAATTGTGAAGCTAGTGAAGATATGGCTGCTGATAATATTACAGTACCTCTGGCTGCAATTAATATCAGTACTGGAAGAATAAAGATAAAATACCGCTCAGAGGACTGAATGTTTACCGGGGGTGGTTTTATAATGATAAATATAAAAAAAGGAACCAGAATATACAGAAGAAAAAAAATAATTTTTCTGTAATAGCTTTTTAAGCTACCTATAATACCGAGTAAAATGAAAAACAGCATTAATTTGAGATAAGGAGGGCTCATTAACAGCTGCTGACGGAATATCTTTTTTGCAATAATTGGCAAAAGATGTAATATTGGTGTTTGGTTTCTTGCTCTCGCTACTGAAGCTGTCATAAAACCTTTTACATTAATATCAGGTAAATATAATAAAAATGCCACAAATAGAATAAGAAAGCTAAAAAGGAGGAACCGCCCCAGTTTTTTAGTCGCTAAGGAACGATTGGGTTTTTTTTTTATTACTCCCAGCAGCCACTCAATCCCTGAAAAGACAGCGATGCCGGTTAAGGTCATAAATCCCATAAGATGTGAGTATGCGGCAGCTATTGTAAAAAGCAGGAAAAGTATCCAATTTTTCAGTTTGTCATCAGTTGCTGCCTGGAAAAAGAAAAAAAAAGCGAACATTGTAAACAGTAAAAGCATGGCATAAACACGGGAATATTGAGAGAAGCGGATAAGAAATGGAGAAAAAGTTACGAGAGCGGCTGCTGCTAATCCTTCCTTTTTAGAGAAAAAATATTTTCCGATGTAATAAATCGCTGGAATAGTCAGGGTCCCAAAGATAACGGAAGGCAGGCGGGCCATCAGTTCTATTTTCCCAAGAGGCAGTAAAAAATGAAGTAAAATGCCGAATAAGGCACTGGCATTATTGTAGGCCAGCACGTAGGACAATGGCTGGTAAGCGATCCTAACTGAATGAATAGGTTCATCCCAATACAGAAAAATGTGGCTGAGGTTATAAATGCGGATAAGAGCACCGGTGCTAAGGAGCAACATCAAGGGGAAGGGAAAAATAAGGAAAAGCTTTAGCTTAAGGTGCTGAAAGGATTTTGCCGGCATAAATATTTTACTCTATTGATATTTTATCCTGTTAGTTTTTAGAATACTTTAACATTAATATATAAAGGAAATAAATTGTCAACTAAACTTCATAATTTGGAACCTGAGGAAATTCAGAAAAAACAGAAATACCAGGGAAGACATATACGGTTTTGAGGAATTACGGATATGGAGAAGGCTTGAAAAAGGTCTGTTATTAGTTATAATCATGATATTGATCATTTTGTAATATCTCATGAGAAAACATAAAGTAATAGCTGTTATGCCTGCTTTTAATGCGGAGCTGACCCTTGAAAAGACGTTTCGGAGCATCCCGTCGGGGAGTGTTGATGAAGTGATTTTAACCGATGATTTTAGCTCAGACAGAACAGTTGAAATAGCTGAGAGTTTAGGTATAAATGTTTTCCGGCATAAGAGAAATATAGGTTATGGGGCCAATCAAAAAACCTGTTATGATGCCGCTTTGAATAAAGGGGCGGATATAGTGGTAATGATCCATCCTGACTACCAGTATGACAGTCGGCTTATTCCCTATGCCCTGGGTTTTTTAAAAAATAATATTTGTGATATTATTCTGGGCTCCCGTATCCGTTCCCGCCGAGAAGCACTTGAAGGAGGGATGCCCCGGTATAAATATATAAGTAACCGGATTCTCACAACTGTGGAAAACATGGTTTTGGGACAGAACCTTGGTGATTTTCATTCTGGATTCAGGGTATATAAGCGTAGAGTGCTGGAAACGATTCCTTATAAAAAAAATTCGGATGATTTTGTATTTGATACGGAGTTTCTGACCCAGGCGATTTTTTGGGGATTTAAAATCGGAGATGTTCCTATTCCCTGCCGTTATTTCAAAGCAGCATCATCTATTAATTTTATCCGCAGCTCAAAGTATGGATTTCAGACACTCTTGGTGATGGGAAAATACATGTTGCAAAAGTTACGCCTGGCCAAGTTCAAGATTTTTTATAAGAGAGGGGATGTATATGAACAAGGAAAAAGTAGGGAAATTTTATGATGTAGTCTGGACGGAATATATTCCGGAATATGAAAAAACTAAGAATCACTGGAATATTTTTTACTCAGAAAAAGAAGCTGAAGGAAAGTCCGTACTTGATGCTGGTTGTGGCACCGGTATCTTCAGTATTATATTTGCTAAAAACGGCGCTGGTAAAGTTACCGGTATAGATATAAGTGAGGGCAGTTTGGAAACCGCTCGAAGTTTGGCTGATAAATTTGACCTCAAGAATACTGAATTCAGGAAGGAAGATATGTTAGCCCTTCCTTTCTCGGATGAATACTTCGATATTGTATGGGCTTGGGGCACGGTCCACCATACGACTGATCCATTTAAAGCTATAGATAATCTGATTCGTGTTCTCCGCAAAGGAGGTTCGATTTTGCTGGCAGTCTATACTAGGACCAGACTGACTTTTATTCATGAGATTATACGGAAGACTTTAGTACTCATGCCCCGGAAATCCTGGACATTTCTTTCTAAAGTTATGGCCTTGTTTTTGGCTCCGGTGGTCTTTTTTTTCAAGAAAAGAGAAAAATCCCGCCAAGGGGAAAAATTGGAAGAACTTATTCTTGACTGGTATTTTGTCCCGATTAGGCATTATTATACTCCGGATGAGATTAGATCTTATCTTGAAGAAAGGGGATTTGAAATTGAAAAATTCCTGCCTGCGTCCGGCCGATTCAACAGCACTTCCAATTTTATCTTTAAAGCAAGGAAAACCGGTTAAAAGAGAAACTGCAGAAAGATCCGGAATGGATAGTCATTTATTCAGCAATATGATATATTGGTCGGGATGAAGAACAAAAAAAAATTGGATTTATCTCTGGTAATCCCGGTCTATAATGAAGCGGAAAACCTGGAAATCCTTTACCGGGAGATAATGAGCTCCTGCGAAAACCTTGGAAAAAGCTATGAAGTGATTTTTATAGATGACGGGAGCACGGACGATTCAGCTTTGGTTCTAACAAAAATCCGCAAGCAGCATCCTGCTGTAAAGATTATTAAATTAAGAAAGAATTTTGGACAGACAGCTGCACTTTCCGCCGGCTTTGACAATTCTCGGGGTGAAGTTATTATTACCCTGGATGCTGATTTGCAGAATGACCCGGCTGACTTCGGACTGCTGATAAAAAAGATGGAAGAAGGTTATGATATTGCCAGCGGTTGGAGGGTTAAACGAAAGGATAAACTTTTTTCCCGCAGAATTCCTTCTGCTACAGCCAACTGGCTGATATCGGCTATAACCAGGGTAAAACTTCATGACTATGGCTGCACTCTAAAGGCTTTTCGTAAAGAGATTTTAAAAAGCATCAACCTTTATGGGGAGATGCACCGCTTTATTCCAGCTATAGCGAGTCAGATGGGGGTTTCTATTGCGGAGGTAAAAGTAAACCACCGGCCCCGCCGGTTCGGAAAGTCCAAGTATAGTGTGCTCAGATTTGTCAAGGTAATGCTTGACCTTTTGACAGTAAAATTTTTACTTAGCTATTCCACGCGTCCCTTACAGATATTCGGGGTTTTTGGTATAGCCAGCGGGAGTGTAGGGGGAGTTATGGCCCTCTATCTATCATACCAGCGGCTTATTCTTCTGGAGAGTATTGCCAACCGCCCCCTGCTGCTTATGGCCGTCTTATTACTTGTTATCGGCTTTCAATTTATTACTCTGGGTTTACTGGCTGAGATCCTAGTGCGGGCTTATCATGAATCTCTGGAAAAACGAATTTATTATATACGGGAGATTATTGATTCCGGTCCTGACAAAGCATCAGAATAAAACAAGCGCAGTATTTTCATGAAAATCCTAATGCTTGCTCCCCAACCTTTTTTCCAGCCGAGAGGCACTCCAATCAGTGTCTATTTCAGATTAAAAGTGCTCTCAGACCTGGGCCACAAAGTAGATCTTGTCACTTACCACCTTGGTGAAGACAGATCATTTAAGAATGTAAAAATTTTACGCATTCCTGATCTTTTCTGTATTAAAAAGATCAAGATCGGGCCTTCCCTAACAAAGCTTCCCCTGGATTTTCTCATGCTGCTAAAAGCCATTGCCAGGCTTGTAACCAAGCGTTATGACCTTGTCTTTTCGCATGAAGAAGCGGCTTTTTTTGGGGTGGTATTGGCTAAAATTTTCCTGGTGCCGCATGTCTATGATATGCATTCCAGCCTTCCCCAGCAATTAGAAAATTTTAATTTTTCCCGCTCAATAATACTAAAACAAATGTTTATCATGATAGAACGGTTTATTATAAAAAACTCACAGTCTGTTATTGTGATATGCCCGGACCTTTTGAATATAGTGAAAGCGGTAGGGTTTGGCAAAAAAGCGGTACTTTTGGAAAATTTTTTAGATTTTGAATATCCCGATTATTCCCGGGCGGATGTATATAATAAAAGACGGGAATTTGCCGGAGACGATCAAAAAATTGTCCTATACACTGGAAATTTTTTGCCCTACCAGGGGATTCCTCTTTTTCTCGAAGCTGCCGCTAAAGTTCAAGATAAACGAGCTTTGTTTCTGCTGGTAGGTGATACCCCGGAGGCTGTGGAGCGGATGCGGAGTGAAGCAGTTATATTGGGAATTTCAGATAAGGTGTTTTTTACCGGGCAGGTCGACCCTGCTCTGATACCTTTGTTTATCTCCCTGTCTGATGTGTTGGTTTCCCCGCGCCTTTCCGGGACTAACACACCCCTCAAAATATATTCTTTTTTAAAATCCGGAAAGCCGGTTGTTGCTACAAACCTCTGGACTCACAGCCAGGTCCTTAATGATAAAATTGCAATCCTGGTAGATCCGGATGCAGACAGTATGGCCGTTGGTATTAGATTTGCCCTGTTTGATAAGGAAAGTTTGGCTATAGCCAGAGCTGCTAAAAGTTTGGCTGGCAGCAAATATATTTTACCGAAATATATGGAAAAAATTGAATTGGTCCTGGCCAAAGCCAAACATCGAGACTAAATATACTACTATGAAAGCATTTGTCACGGGAGCAGCGGGTTTTATCGGAAGCCGGCTTGTAGATGAGCTTTTAGGTAATAATTGGGGTGTCAGTGTTTTAGTCCACAAAAGCCCCCCCCCCCGGGAAGAAAAATGCAAGCTTATCCGGGGTGATATCACAGATTCGAAAAATCCGCTTAAAATACCTGCCGGCACTGATGTGGTTTTTCACTTGGCAGCTGCCCTGGGTGCCTCGCGATTGGGAAGGGAAGGATTTCAGCAAGTTAATGCCGGAGGAACTGATAATGTAATAACAGCAGCCAGGATAGCCGGGGTCAAAAGAGTCATTCATTTCAGCTCTGCTGGAGTTTTGGGGGCTGTGAATTCCGGCGAAACCGCAGATGAACATTATCCTTTAACGCCGAAAAATATCTATGATAAAACAAAACTGGAGGGAGAACGGATTGCACTTCGCCACGCTGAAGATGGTATGGATGTAGTCGTTATCCGGCCGGGATGGGTCTATGGACCCGGAGACAGAAGGACATTTAAGTTGATAAAAGCTATCAGCACAAAACGATTTGTGCTTGTTACTAAAGGGGAGAAGTGGCAGACTCCGGTATACATCGATGACCTTATCCATGCTATTTTTCTTTGTGTAGAAAAAGGAAAACCAGGAGGAGTTTATAATGTTGCCGGAAATGAGATCTTGACTGTAAGGCAGATTACAGAGATCATTGCTGCCTCTGCAGGCACAAGCATCCCTCGCTTTTCTTTACCCCTTTTGCCTGTAAAGGCGGCAGCCTGGAGTATGGAAAAAGCATTTCGGCTGATAAAAAAAGAAGCTCCTCTTACTACTGGGAAACTTGCTTTTTTTATCCATCCTAAGCCGCTTAATATTAAGAAAGCGGAGCAAGCCTTGGGATATTCTCCCTGCATTGATTTCAAAGACGGAATCAGAATGGCTTTATCCTGGTACAAGCAGAAAGGATGGCTCTGAGAAAAACCGTAAAACGTGAATCGTGAAACGAAAAACGTGAAGAAAAAGAATTTGACGCGGATCTTCGCGGATTTACCCGGATAAGAATAAAATGCTTTTTCTTTTTTGGCTTGCACCAAAAAAATAAAAAGCACTTTCCAATTGTGTGCCGGAGGCCCAAAATGAAAATCTTTTTTCCCCCAGCATGAATAATTCAGGTGGGATTGACATGATAATGTTAATTCTCTACAATTTAAATAATAATATATAATTATGGCTAAAAGAAAAATATTAATAGTAGATTATGATAAAAAAAGTCTGGAAAAGCTAACGGAACTTTTTACTTCTCAGGGATTCCAGATCATTAAGGCGGCGGATGGTCAGGCTGCTTATGATATTTATAAAAAGGAAAAACCTGACTTGATGTTAATAGAAGCGATGCTGCCTAAGCTGCATGGATTTGATCTCACTCAAAAAATCTATAGTGAGACAAAAGGAGCTATTCCGGTTGTGATCGTAACCGGATTATATAAAGGGCCGCAGTATAAAAATGAAGCAATAAGGTCATTTGGTGCTGCTGATTATTTTGAAAAGCCCTATGATAAGGAAAAATTAGTAAGTTCGATCAAGAATCTTCTCCATGATGAGATCGATATCAAGGAGGAGCTCCCGGATCCTGCTTCGGTAATAGCAATGATCTCAGAAATGATCCCAAAGAAAGATTCTTCAAAAAAAAGGAATTAATCCTCAATAGGAAAAGTAATGAGAAAAATGTGGACACGCTGCAACAATTGCCGCCGCATCCAGTATAAACAGGATATAATTGACAACCTTTCCGTTTGCCCTGCGTGCAATTTTCATTTTCGCTTATCTTCCCGGGTCCGCCTTAACATGCTTTTTGACGAAGGCAAGTATGAGCTTTATGATGAAAACATCAAGCCGCTTGACCCACTTATGTTTGAGGATTCCAAGAAATATTCAGACCGACTGGTACAATATATGGAAAAGACCTCTCTCTCTGATGCTGTATTAAATGCTGTTGGTACTATGGGGAATGTTAAGGTCCTAATATCTGCTATGGATTTTGCATTTATGGGGGGGAGTATGGGTTCTGTTGTAGGAGAGAAAATCACGCGTGCTTTGGAGCGTGCTTTTAAAGAAAGACTTCCTATTCTGATCATTTCCTGCTCCGGAGGAGCGCGTATGCAGGAAGGGGTAATTTCTCTTATGCAGCTTATGAAAACATCTGCCGCCATTGCTCGACTCGAAGAGATCGGTATTCCTTATATCTCTATTATCACAAATCCGACTACCGGAGGCACTACGGCCAGTTATGCTATGCTGGGAGATATTAATATTGCCGAGCCAAATGCGCTTATTGGATTTGCCGGGCCCCGAGTTATTGAACAGACAATAAAAGAGAAGCTTCCTAAAGGTTTTCAACGTTCGGAATTTTTACTTGAACATGGGATGCTGGATGCTGTTGTAGAACGAAAAGACCTACGCGACTATCTTATTCGGAGCCTTCACCTCTTTCTTAACCGTTCTCGAACCTGAACCTTGAAAGATTATAAAGAGTGTTTAGAATATCTTAAGCGCATTCAGGTTTTTGGAGTCAAATTAGGCCTAAATAATGTGCAAACCCTTCTTGCAGCATTGGATGACCCTCAAAAAAAATATCCTTCAGTTGTCATTGCAGGTTCTAATGGAAAAGGGTCTGTTTGTGCTATGCTGGCCAGGATTTTTTCCCTCCATGATTACAAGACCGGTCTTTATACTTCACCTCACCTTGTAAGATACGAAGAAAGGATTAGGGTTGGAGAAGATCAAATCTCTCGTTTTGACTTTTGTCGGCTGTTGTCCAGGCTGAGGCTGGTGATTGATGAGCTCTCAGCTTCAAAAAAAATAGCTTCACACCCCACTCATTTTGAAATACTGACCTGTCTAGCTCTGCTTTATTTCCATGAAAAAAATATTGATATGGCAGTATTGGAAGTTGGAATGGGGGGTCGTTTTGATGCTACTAACGTTGTTGTCCCGAAAATATCAGTGATAACTACAATTTCACCCGAGCATCAAATATTTTTAGGAAACACTTTAAAAGAGATAGCTGCTGAGAAAGCAGGGATTATTAAATCAGGTATTCCGGTTGTCTGCGGGGTAGAAAAGGAGGAAGCTTATGATGTGATCCGGAATAAAGCTGCAGCATCTAACTCTTCATTTTTTGGAGTCTTTGACCGGGATTGGTGTTTCAAACAAGAGGAAGAGGGAAAAAAACACACCTATATATATAAGGTTGGTGAAGATGTCTTCCGGTATTCTCCCTCTCTTCTTGGTGCACATCAAGGAAAAAACGCTGCAGTAGCTATTGCGGCAGCAGTTCAGCTTAGCCGAGTTTGGAACAAATTGAATAAAGCTGCCATAATCAGGGGAATTGAAACTACTCAGTGGGAAGGTCGGCTTGAGATTATTTCTAGAAAACCTTTAATTTTGATCGATGGAGCCCACAATAAGGAAAGTGCTGAAGTTTTGCAGGAGTATATCAAGAAAAATATTCCTTCTCCGCTTGTAATCGTTTTTGCAGTTATGCGAGATAAAGATATTGAATGTCTTGCTAGAATATTATTTCCTTTAGCACGGAAGGTCATTTTAACTCGATTTCCTTATTTTAGGGCGGCTTCTCCTGAGGAGATCAGGCAGTGTGCTTCTGGGTTTCAGGACCGCATCCTGCTAGAACCTGACCCGAAGACTGCAGTGCAGAGGGCAGTTGAAATTGCCGGGAACGAGGGAGCTATTATTGTTACCGGCTCGCTTTATTTAGTCGGGGAGATAAAAAAGCGTTTCAGATTAACTTGCCTGGATTATTCACAAGTCGAGGTTACTGCAGATGCAAGGCACAGGGTGCGAAGCTGTGGCACTTCACCGCATGTGCCCTGTAACGAAGCAGATGCAGTGAGATCGTCTCGCCTGATTGGTGAAAAAATGGCGATTAAAATTAAAAATAAAAACAAGAAAAAAGTATCAATTATCGTTCTTGAATGAATCTTGCATATCGCTGAAAAGAAATTAATAATAAAAACATCGCCATTTTTTTATGAATAGGTCAGGCTACTTATTCTTCTTCCGTATACATGCGTCCTTTACTTTCGTCCTCAAAAGCGAGGCAGCACATCAACCGGCCGCAGACCCCTGATATTTTTGTGGGATTAATGGCGATCTTTTGTTTTTTTGCTTTCTGAATGGTTACCGGCTTAAAATTTTTAATAAAACTAAAACAACAAAGTTCCCGGCCGCAGACCCCTAATCCCCCGATCATCTTTGCTTCATCACGGACACCGACCTGCCTCATTTCTATGCGCATTTTTAATTCTTTTGCCAAATCTTTGACTAATTGCCTGAAGTCGATACGTCCGTTTGCGGTATAATAGAATATTCCTTTCTGCTCATTGAAAAAGTACCGGACTTTAACCAGCTTCATAGGCAGTTTTCGGGACTTTATCCTCTTTATACAGAAATTAAAAGCCTTCTCTTCTTTCCTGTCAAGGCGACTGATTTTTTTTTCATCATCAGAGTTGGCCTTCCGTATGATCTTTACGGTATCCTTAGCCGCCTTAGGGAAATCACAAACCTGGCTGGATACATTGATGACTTCCACCAGGTCACCACCAAGGTCTGATTCAACAATACAACGATCCTTGCTTTTTAACTCAAAATCACCTTTTTTTACTCTAAAAACTTTTTTAAGCCTCTCTGAATAAACACATATTATCTTAGACATAATTCTTTCCTAACCTGAACTATTCATAAAAAAATTTACTATCAGAGAACTGACAATAAGCCTTACATTTGTATTATACTCAAAACCTTTGAAAGAGTCCTCTATAAAATTCAAATAAGAAAACGATTGTTCTAACCCGATCCGTTCTTCCATATCTATCATTTTTGTTTTATAGTCCTGATTGATAAGATAGCGCAAATCCCCGCCTTCCTTGATGATAATTAAATCCCGGCAAAAAGAAGAAATTATCTCTAAAATCGGGCCCAGCTCCTCTTCCACTACTTTTCTTGGCAGGTTCGAATACTTTTTTAATAATCCCGCCATATTTTTTTTGTCAAGGAATGACATAAATAAAAGCCATGCCTTTTTTCTTTGCGCTTGAACTTCTTCCTCATCCAAGCTTAATGCCTTATTTAGATTTCCTCGCGCTAGAAGTGATAATATTTTTGCTTTATCTCTTCCCATCCCCTTTTCAATAAGGGACTTTTTTATGTCTTCTCCGGAAATAGCGGAAAAACTGATATTTTGACAGCGGGATTTTATGGTGGGCAGGATATCATACGGGTTATCGGTAAGCAGAATAATGAAAGAAAACAGCGGAGGTTCTTCCAGCACTTTGAGTAAAGAGTTTCCAGCCTCATGGTTCATTTTATCCGCATCGGTTATAATAAAAACCCTCTTCTTTCCCACCATAGGACGCAGGTATGCTGCTTCTTTTAAAAGCCTCATCTGATCGATTCTCAAAATATCTTTTGGTGGAGAAATAATCATCACATCAGGAAAATTCTCTTTGTTTATGTCCTTACAATTAGGGCAAATTTCACAGGCGTCATCGGACTTTTCCAAACAATTTAGAGCTTTTGCTATAACAGCTGCAGTTTCTTTTTTTCCGACCCCGTCAGGTCCGGAGAAAAGCAATGAATTAGGAAGCCTGTCTCTTGCCAGGCTTTTTCTCAGAATATTTTTCACCCGCGTATTTCCCGGAATATCTATAAATGCCACATCTTTGCTCCACTTAAAATTATACCCGAATCCCCCCTATTTAAAGTGGGAAATGGGAAATGGGAAAAACCGTGAAATGTGAATTGTAAAATCTGAAGCGAGCACAAGCCACAGCTAAATTTCATCTTTTATGAATAATCCGGGTTAGTTCACAATCGGGTCCTGGATAACCTTCAACTCCCTGGTGCAAATCTCCTTTTCATCTACCGTAAAAGTTGCTTTATACTTTCCGCACTCTACCACAGCACCTCTGCTTCTGAGTCTACCCCCCCCTTCCTGGGGAGCTTCTTTTTTCCTCAGATTCCAGGAAGTTTTATGTAAGCCGGCTTTTTTACTTCCTTTTATTTCCTGAAGGACATTACCTTCCAAATCTTTAATCACGATTTTTGAGGATTTAACCTCCTCTTTCAGATAATAGTAAATATTTGCATTAACAGGAGGATTAGCCACTTTAGCAAATTCTCCGTATATCGGGCCCCGCCGTTCCAGCATATTCCACTTCATAATAGGCTGTATATTAAACAGAAAACTGTCTTTTTCAAATAAATCCGGCTTCATCTCTTTAAAAGGATAAATATCAGCAATATAAATACCACGTCCATAGGTCCCAATGGCCAAGTCACGCTCTCGCTTCTGAATGTCCAGGTCCATGATCAACACATCCGGGGCTGATTCCGACATCTCTATCCAGGTTTTGCCTTTGTTTATAGAAACAAACAGTCCGTAATCAGTGGCAAGATAGAGCACATCGGAATTGTCCGGATCTTCCTCTATGTCACGTACTGGATTCATCATATCATTGCTTAAATCTTCCCAGGTCTTCCCAAAATCATGAGTGACAAAAACATATGAGGTGTCCTCATTATGGGTCCGGTAACCGGAGTAAGTAACATAACAGGTCTTAAGCTCATGTATTGAAGGCTCCACTTTAGTAACCCAGCGATCATAAGGAATCCGGGCGCCTTTGATATTTTTTTTGGGCTTTCCTTTTTCATTATAAAATTGACATGTAATATTGGTCCAGTTATTGCCTCCGTCAGTGCTCAGCTGGAGATTTCCGTCATCTGTGCCTGCCCAGTAAACACCCGGCTTTACCGGCGATTCTGCAAATGTGTAGATAGTTGCATACTGCAGATTTGTAAGCTTTGATTGCTCGATCCTCTCCTTGTTATTCCGTGACAGGTCCGGGCTGATCGTTTCCCATGTTTCCTCTTCCCCGCGGCTGTAGGAGCGGTGAACGTGCTGGGAACAGACGTATACAATGCCTGGATTATGGGGTGAAAGTACGATAGGCGAGTCCCATTGATATCTCTGGGGAGGCTTGCCGGCCGCTTTCTCTGCATCTGTATTGCGCACAGAAAGACTGCTTCTCTCACCAGTTTTAAGATTCATGCGATTTGAGCGTCCGAACTGGCTTTCAAAATAAATATATTCCGGATTCCACCAGTCTCGTAAAACATAGTAGCCGTCACCGGAAGGCAGGTAAGTCCAATCCGCTTGAAACACTCCATAAGAGTTGCGATTGCGCGAAGGGCCGATCCAGCAGCCATTGTCCTGAGTACCCCCCATAATATTATAAGGTATCTCATTATCGACCGATATATCATAGAACTGCTGGGCGCTGATAGTATCCTTCTGAGACCAGTGTTTGCCTCCATCCCATGTTTCAGATACTCCCCCATCATTGCCATTGAGAATATGTTGCGAGTCAAGCGGGTCGATCCAGATACCCCGGACATCCACATGGCATTTTTGGTTACCGAACCAGGGAGCATCCTTAAAAGTCTTTCCGCTGTCTTTAGAGATCTTCACAATTGTTTCAACAGCATAAAGCACTTTATCATCATTTGGGTCGACCTCGATCCTGCCGGCATAGCCCGCTTCAATAGCATTAACTGTTGCACTCCCGCCCCGCTGCTTATATTCAGTCATCTTCTCCCAAGTCTCGCCCTGGTCTTCCGACCGGTAGATCACTCCGGATTTTTTTTCAGGCTCCATAATCTCTAGAGCATCTACATACAGGATCTGAAGGATGCAGCGGTTTATTGCCTGCATGCGGCCATTTTGAGCTTTTCCCTCTTTGCTTTTTTCTTTGACTTCCCCTTTAGCTGCGACTTCCTTGTGCATTTTAATAGTTCTCTCAGCCTCATCTATACTTTTTAAAATATCTTCATTTTTATGAAAAGTTTTCCTTGATTTTTTATTAAATTCTGTAAAATCGATCTTAATATTATTCTGGAAGTCCTTGCTTTTTATCAGTTCATTCAATTTTTCTACCAGATCTTTTTCCGTTTCAGCTTCTATAGGCTCAAATTTCACTAGCTCCGCTATAACCGGATTCAACTTAAATGTTTTCCATTTATTAAAATAAAAACTATCCTGAAAGACCCGGCCCTGCCTGAAGAGAGACCTATTCTCGACTTCACTCAATCCGAGATTTACTTCCTCATCCATGCGGATATAGATAATATTCGAATCCTCAGGGTAAATGGTTATGCCATTCCAGCCGCTTTTTATATCTAAAGGCAGCCCCTTGGTCAGTTTTTTCCAAGTTTTGCCTCCATCTATGGTCTTATAAAAATGATTTCCCGGATGGCGGTCAATATAAGTCCAAGTCCGCCTATAAGTCTTATAAGCTCCGGCAATAACAATATCAGAATTATTAGGATCTATGACAAAATCCCCCACACCTCTATCCTTAAGGTCAAGGACCAGATCCCAGGTCTTTCCTCCGTCTATTGTCTTATATAGGCCCCGCTGACAGTCCATTTTATTATCATACAATTTCCCTTCAGCCGCAACATAGACTACATCCGGATCTTTACTGTCTATAGCGATCTTGGGAATAAAATAGCTTTTCTCAAGACCTAGATGAGACCATGTCTTTCCCGCATCTTCAGACTTCCACATACCATTGCCATGAGCGCTGGACCGGGCATGCATAGCTTCTCCTGTCCCCATATAGACAATTTCCGGATTTGAAGGAGCTGCTTCAATATTTCCGATACTCATGTTCCCATATTTATCAAAGATAGGTTTAAAACTTATCCCGCCGTCCTTAGTCTTCCACACACCTCCTGTTGCGGTTGCGACATAATAAACCTTGCTTTGGCCTTTTGGAACAGCAAAGTCTGTAATCCGGCCTGAAAAAGTGAAAGGGCCGACATGCCTCCACGAAAACTTATCAAAATCTTTAGGAAAAGGTCCCTGCTCCGCAAGTATTGGGGGTGACACAATTAAAAGTACAGCAAACACAACAGCCATCATGCTCTCAATTCTTATAAATATTTTCATTTTCTCTCCTAAGTATTTAAATAAATGCCGATTCCCCGGCTGTTTTTAAAAGGCTTTTTAAAAACCTTCCGGTAAAAGAATCTCTTATCTTACTGACCTCTTCCGGAGTCCCCGAGGCAACAACATGGCCGCCTCTCTCTCCTCCTTCAGGGCCTAAGTCAATAATATAATCTGAATACTTAATAACTTCAAGGTTATGTTCGATAACAACAACCGTATTACCCAGCTCGACAAGCTCAGACAACACTTTCAGCAGCTTGCGAACATCATCAAAATGAAGCCCGGTTGTCGGCTCGTCTAAAATATAAAGAGTTTTCCCTGTATCTTTGCGGCTGAGCTCTTTGGTCAGCTTCATACGCTGGGCTTCTCCACCAGAGAGAGTAGGGGCTGGCTGGCCCAGCCGGATATAGCCTAGTCCTACTCTTTTTAATATTCCAAGTTTCCGCTTTAAAACCGGGTGGGCCCTAAGATAATCGTAAGCTTCATCTACAGTCATGGCCAAAAAATCTGCGATATTTTTCCCCTTATAACGAACCGACAATGTCTCCCGGTTATATCGTTTTCCTCCGCACCGGTCACAGGTCACAAAAACATCAGGAAGAAAATGCATCTCGATCTTTCTAACACCTGCTCCTCTGCATTCCTCACACCGGCCTCCAGAAACATTAAAACTAAACCGGCCCGGGGAATAACCCCTAATTTTGGACTCCTGAGTAAGGGAAAACAATTCCCTTAAAGATGTAAATAATCCTGTAAAAGTGGCTGGGTTGGAACGGGGAGTCCTCCCTATAGGTTTCTGGTTTATAGAAATGACCTTATTTATCTCCTCCTCTCCCTCAAACGAATTATGCCTGCCGGTCTTATACCTGGCATTATGATAAAGATTTGAAAGGCTCTTATAAAGAATATCATAAACAAGCGTACTTTTCCCGGAACCGGATACTCCCGTAACAGCTGTCATCACTGAAAGGGGAAATCCGACATCAATATTTTTTAGATTATGCTCAGAAGCACCTGAGATTCTTAACCAGTTATGAGGCTCTCTTCTTTTCTTCGGAATGGGAATGCTTTTTTCCCCGTTCAGATATTGCGATGTCAGCGATTTTGAAGAGGATAGTATACTTTCCAAGCTTCCCTCTGTAACTTTTACCCCTCCCTTTTCTCCCGCGCCTGGGCCCAGGTCCAGAATATAATCCGCAGCCCTGATGGTCTGTTCATCATGTTCTACCACAACAACTGAGTTTCCTTCATCCCGGATTGCCTTTAATAGAGAAATCAGACGGGCATTATCACGCTGGTGGAGGCCGATGGTAGGTTCATCCAATACATAAAGCACTCCCCGGAGACGCATCCCGATCTGGGCAGCCAGCCGGATCCTCCGGGCTTCGCCCCCTGAAAGCGAAGCGGTCGTTCGTGTAAGCTGCAAATAAGACATACCCAGCTCTTCTATCACTTTTAGGCGGGATAAAATTTCTTTTTGGATCCTGGAAGCAACCATTTGTTGTTTATTTTCAAAATCGAACAAATCAAATTCATTAATAAGCTGGGTTACAGGAAGAGAAGCCAGTTCAAAAATATTTTTGCCTCCCACCTCAACAGCCAAGCTTTCTTTCTTTAGCCTGCCGCCTTTACATACCTGACACACATCTCCGGTAAACTCATATTCTCCCTTAGCATTCAACCTTGTGCGAAGGCCCAGCCCCTGGCAATAAGGGCAAGCACCATAGGGGCTGTTAAAAGAGAATGCCCTTGGTTCAAGCTCTGGCAAACTGATCTTACAATAAGGACAAAGCAGGCTGAGGGAATAATATTCTTCTTCACCGGTTTTTTTGATTACCAGCAGGTCATTGCCGGCCAAGTCTATTGCTTGTTCTACCGCCTCCCTGAGCCTTACTTGGGCGGCCTCTGATATCTTAATCTCATCCACAAGAACTTCTATGTTGTGTGTTTTATTTCTCTCCAGAAGAATATCCTCATCAAGTTCCCGAAACTCTCCATCAACCCGGACCCGCAGGAATCCTTTTTTTCGTATACGCTCGAAGAGCCGTTGATATTCTCCTTTACGCCCTCTGACAACCGGAGCAAGTATTTTGATTCTCTTTTCCAAGAAAGAGTCAAAGATCCTTTTAAGGATCTGCTGACGAGTTTGAGTCCTAACTCTTCGTCCGCAATTAGGGCAATGGGGCGTTCCTGCTCTTGCAAAAAGAAGCCGCATAAAATCATAGGTTTCCGTAAGCGTGCCAACTGTTGAGCGGGGATTTGAAGAAATGGTCTTCTGGTCGATCGATATGGAGGGGGAGAGTCCTTCGATCGATTCCACCTTGGGCTTCTCCAGCTGTTCGATGTACTGACGGGCATATGCGGAAAGACATTCAATATAGCGCCTCTGCCCTTCAGCAAATAAAGTATCAAAAGCCAGTGAAGATTTTCCTGAACCACTGGGCCCTGTAACTACTATTAATTTGTTTCGGGGAAGATTTACATCGATCTGCTTAAGGTTATGCTGCGCAGCTTTCCTAACGCGAATCTCCTCTAACATGAGAATCCATTTTATTCTTTTATCATTTTTTGCACAAATGATAATTTACGGCCGCAAACATATGAATGACATGGACACGCTCTAAGCAAATGGGGAGCTGAGTCGGGGTGTCTACGTCCTCTATCCACCCATCCCCCTATGGGTCCCTTACGTTGCGGGCGGAGAGATTCCCACCCAGCTTAAATCCGCTTATATTCAAATTATTCAAATAGTACAAGCATTGAACAGTCTCAAATTATTTAAGGACTTTCAATAAATATCAATTTCGCTTATTGCTTTTCGACTAATAGGGTAAAAGGAAAAGGTGTTTTTAATTACAAAATATTTAACTTTTAAGATTCGTTTGATTTTAAAAAGTTTATTTTATGGGTACCAAAATCTTAAAATGAAAGGGAGGTGTTAAAGACAAATGGTGCAAAAAATTACTAAATTCTTGATAAGTATTTTTACCAAGGAAATAAAAATGAAAAAGATTTTATATGTACTATTTTTTATTTTTATAATAACGAATCATTTAATGTCCTCTGATATAAATATAAGGCTTGTGGATCGATTCACTATCTCTCAGGAAAAAACTTATCTAACCGCATATAGTTTTGCTGTTACAGAAGATGAATTGTTTATTGTTCCTCA
>JAUVXM010000083.1 GCA_030603565.1 Candidatus Aminicenantota bacterium | reverse complement strand
ATGGGGATCGATAATGTGGCCATGCATGTTATTGAGCATGATATTGTCTTGAATCAAGACATAATCTTTGGATATAAAACTACTAGGAAAGTTAGCCCTGTGATCAAAGTCTGAAATCTGTATTATTGAACGCTCTTAAATTAATAAATCCAAAAAGTAAAGCCTTTATTTTCTGTCACTTACATCGAGAGAATAAAAAATGTTCTTGGAAAAACCCCGATTTTTAAAAATGTTTAGCTGAAAATCAGTAGAAAAACTATAAATTATTTTCTTCAGAAAGTAAAAATACTTTACATTTATTTCAGGAAAATTTATTATATTATTATGACTCAGAAGTACTCTAAGAATACTGTAAATTTTAGAGAAGCTGTGAAGCTTTTTTCAGATCGTTACAATAATCAAATTCTTAATCTTCTACTTAGAAATTTCAATATTTCCCAAGTTGCGAAACTTATAAAACTTTTTTCTGGTGAGAAGATTCGCATCCCGGATGAAAAAAAAATTTGGCAAATGTACAGGAATAAAAGAATTCGTGATGAGCTTGATACTATAGACCCGACTGATAAAAAATCATTGAAGGAAAAAAAAGAGGAATTAGCAGCTTTTTTTTGTGTTTTGCCCGAAAGGATTTATGCAATTCATCATGAAGAAAAAAATAGATATCCTGGAAACTTTGATAATTTGAATCGCCGAGCTCATGAAATTTATCGTGAAGAATTCTTAAATTTTCAAAAATCTGTGGAGGAAGTTTTAGGAACAGAGCCTTTACTAAAAAACTCCAATAAAAGGCACCCAATTATACCTTATTAATTCATTCATTCATTCATTCATTACGAAAGTTTTAATCTCTCCAAATCAAAATTAATCCTATTTTGATATTCCTCTATCACCATTTCTTGTATTTTCACTTCACTTTTTCTGAAATTGTTACCTCTTTCTATTCTTTTAGCAACTTGCGAAATAAAATCTTTCGTGATGGTATCCAAAATATATTTTTTTTCTACGACAAGACCAGTTTTTATAGATAATCTTTTGCCTTCTCCCATATCCATAATTGTTCCCATTCCCTCACCATAGATTCGTTTTAAGGATTCAAATATCTTCACCATATACGCCCTAACTACAGAAAACAAATATGTTGAAGGATTATCACTATACTTCACCAATCTCTCAGGGTTCCTAAAATGCATCCATAATTTCATTCTCATTTCTTGTCTGGCATCTTCAAAATATCTTCCTAATTTTCCGTATTTTGTGAGAACAATATCAATAATTGGATCGATTTCTTTCATCAATTCTCCAAAGACCTTGTCATCCTCTGTTGAAATATATTCCTCGTATAATAAACAAATTTTTTTCTTATCATATGCCATGTTTTACACCTCCTTTTTTAACACGCTTATATATTTCGTATTCACGATAGCACGGATCAGATTGACTTGGTACATCATATAATTTTCTGGTGGTATTTGTTATGGAAATTGATGACGAAACCTCAGTAAACGACCACGATACGCCGCTCGAACTTAAAATTTCAACGAGGCCGCCAGAAGTGCGATACGTTCCTGTGAAATGAGTTTGAGAAAAAGCAATCCCCATGAGTTCATTAATCCAATAACTTCCGTTGATATGTACAATAAAATTCGCGGCATATCCTGTATATGTCCCGATGATTCGGACCCGTGAAACATATGTCGGCATATTAAAGACATTATCTCCCTTCCCGCTTTTGCTCCAGAGGGTTCGTACTCGCAATTTCTTTTTTCCGCGCAAGCCTCCCTCAGTCGTGTCAATATAAATAGTCACAGTGCCGCTGCTGATTGCTGTGACTAACCCACGTTGGTTCACTGTTGCCACATTTGTATTATGACTTCCCCACATTCCGATTGTGTCTTTAGTTGTCCCATCAGACATCGTGGTGGTAGCAGTCATCTGCTCCTTCTGACCAATACAGATTAACGAACGCTGTGAAGTTACCTTAACAGATGTTGCTGTCGCGGGTTCCTTGACTGTTACTGTACAACTTTTTGTGACAGTGCCATGACTGTTGGTGGCAGTCAAGGTATATGAAGTAGTTACAGTTGGTCCCACTTCTCGATTTCCAGTATTGCTTACATTTCCTATCCCCTGGTCGATCGATACGGTTGTAGCGTTCGAAACACTCCAGCTTAATGTGGAATTGTTTCCCTTAAATATTTCACTGGGAGTAGCTGTGAAACTACTAATTGTCGGAGGATCAGATACTACAGGCACTACAGGCACTGTAGGTGATGTGGGTGATGACTTCTCACAAGAGCCCAAGAAAATCATAAACATACACAAAATTCCTAAAACTAAAACTTTCTTCATTTGAATCTCCTTTAAAATTAAGATTCTTAATAAGAATACTAAATTTCATAATGAAAGTAAAACCTTTACCTTTTTTTAAGCATTTTTTCCATCTCGGGAATGTTTCGCAAAAAAGCCCTATTTTCTAAAAATGTTTGATGATAATTCTAAGCTTTTTCTGAAACAGATCACTATAAAGAAAATTCAATCAATTATGCGAGGATCCTCCGGTATTTCTCTTGAAATTTTTATCTTCTTGAAGAAAATTTGTATATGTTGGACTTTTTTGACAATTTTTACACCAGTGAAGGGAGCTGTGCTGCCAGAATTCAAGTTCAAATGTCTTACCACATTTGCGACAGGTTCCTTTTATAGGTTTTTTCATTTTTTCTCCATTTATTATAATATTAAACGTACTTCTTTTGGTTTTCTTAAACTTTTTTTCATATTTTCTCCCTTCTCCATTTGGAACATTCTTCTCCATTTGAGAACATTTGCAACCAGATTTTTGTACTCCCCCAATGATCCAAAGATATGTCTGTACGTAAAATCTGTGGCACGATTGCCCCGAGAGATTGCACGATGACTGACACGATTTTTTGCACAATGACTGACACGATTAAAAGGTTTAGCTCAAAAATCTCCCCAGGAAATACATCATTAACAATATCAGCAGCTCACCCGAGTAAAACATTTGCCTAAGTTATATAACGAATTTAGTACTGCAAAGGGCTGTAAGCCTGCTGGACAGCCGATCTTACCCTGATCTGTATAACCCTTAAGCAAGTATATTGCGTTTCGCATTCTTTATCTGCACTTCCTGGGGAAATAGAGGCCTGTGCTTAATGCAGAGACCCGATCTCAGGTTGACTAATAGCTTTATATAGGTTATGTTTCCCAAAATTTTAGAGCTTTACCCGAGAGCAAAAGAGAGGCTCGGGTGTCTTTTGGAAAGTAAGATTTACTGTTTCAGTTTTGTATGGGTAATCCCAACACTAATGCACCTCTATTAACCTTAATTTTTAAGGTAAAGCGGTTTTACCTGCTACTCGGAGGAAGAACAGTATCAAAATATCCTTTTTTCTCCCAAGGAGATGTTCAGTTGGATTTTCCTGAGGCTCTGAGACTCTGAGAAATGACCTTATTTTACAACATTTTTGTTCGTAATAACTTGCAGCTGACATTTATGAGAGATGACCAACAGCTATTATTCACCCAAATATAAAAATTTTATTTGATTCTTGTTTGCTCCTCCATTTGTGACATATTCAGACACCCAACACACACATACACACAAAACAAGAAAAGTTTTATTTAAATGATAAAACTTCTCATAACAAAATCTGAATTCCATAGCAAACCATAGCAACCTCGAGAACTCTCGGGGGATAATTGAATAGCATAGCTTCGTGTATACCTATACACATATAAACAAAAAACCTTTACTTTAATATATTTATACATACAATCCTATTTTTATGCTATGTTATTATAAAAAAAATATATATATATATATATATAAATAACTTACAGGTGTTGAATTCCATAGCAATAACATAGCGTTACCTCGAGGCTATGGAATTGCTATGTTTACTATGCAATTCAATAGTGGACTATCAATGTTTATTTTTTCCCTTGCTTGAATTTGACTTAATGATATTTTTGTGATAAATATTATTAAGTCACAAAAGGAGGTAAAAATTATGGCATTAAATAATAAATTGCTAAAAAAAATTCTTACCAAACTAAATGAGATATATCCAAAGGACATCAAAAAGATGAATGATATTTTGCCAGATTATGAAGACCAAGAAGAAGTTTGTCGTCATTTATTTCATCTCAAAAATTCAGGATATGTTGATTTTATTGATGTGACTTCAAAAGATGGAAAGGCTTGCATAAATATAATACTTACTCCATCTGGCGTCGAATATCTAAAGTCTATAACTTAATTCTTAGAGCAAAAATCCAGACATTTCCCATCTTCATCAATAAGAATCCATCAAGACATACCTCTACGCTCACAATTCTCTAAACACCTACTATTTTTGCAATGTTTTACTTTTGTTATGCCTAACAAAAAAGGCTCTAAAACAGATTCTTAGCTCATGTTTTTTCATTATAATTTCCTAATTTAAATCTTATTTTTCGCACAGAAGGGATAATTCCGATTTGTTTAAACATAAGTTCACCTCCTAAGTGAAAAATTGTTATACTTCTCAAATAAGCCAAAATACCTTTCCTGGATGTCCTGATTTTCCAGCTCCTGTTGTTACTGAATCAATTATCCCTTCTTTTATCAGACTATCTAGATGCTTAAGTCCATGTTCAGAATTGACATGAGCATACTGATAAATTACTTCTGTTGAACATTTACCTCTGCGTTTCAGGGTATTCAAAATTCTTTGTCTTTCTCTATCCCAATCGGTCTGTAAAAACCCATGCAATAAGCTAGGTAAACGTTGCTTCAGCCACTCACATATGATCACAGCATCTTTCATCGCTTCAGCTCCTACAATCGTAGAATGATCAGCAGCTAGTTGAAGGAGGCATGCAATTTTCAAGGCATTTATTTCCAGCTTATTGTAGAAAGTTTCAATAATAGCATCATCCAAACGATTTCGTTCTTTAGTAAGAGAGATCATCCATTCCATGTGTATTGGTTTAGCTGTTTCAATATTCATCATTACATTTTCTGATGGAAGGGAAATAAGCCTTCTAAGCTGGAAAAGGATTTTGCTATCTAAGGAAAATGATCCAGGCGCATGGTATTCCTTGTTTTTTGAAGTCACAGGGACAAAAAGAAATCTTGTCCATAGACCTCCTTGAAAATCCAGTTTTTTAAGACCCTCTACCAGCCACTCACCGATTCCTCCACACAAAATACTGACAACAGGATTATTGACACTTTTAAATCCATCTGTTTTGAATCTTTTGCTGATGGGTCGTCCATCCCAAATGTTAGTAAATTGTGACGACAATCCCTTACCATATGTCTTTTCAAATAGTGATTTTACTACGTTCAACTCACGCCAAAGAATTATTCCACGATTGTGTTCCGTAAGTTCATCAAAAAATGCTTCAGGAGAAAATGCACTCGGATAGATAAGTTTAATTGGTTCAGGAGCAATTTTACCTACTTCTGCTAAATAATCTCCTACTATATCAATTACTGTGGACTTACGTTCTGATGTAGATTGTGCGAGAAGCAGGATATAGAGATTCAAATGTGTTGGCATTGCCCAAACAAATCGAAAATGATTTAGTACCGCGGAAAGTAGAGCCAATCCTGAGAAGAGGATGAAGCACTGTGGAGCGTCAGTAATTTTTGAAATACCTTCTACATATTCACACAAAAAGGAATTCCTTACTTCAATTTCACTATCAGCTGGAATATTATTATTATCAATAATTGGATTAGAGGAAGATATTGGTCTGTCATCAATGATTGGAGGATATTTCACAGCTGAAGGGAATAATCGGGTAATAGCAGCAGCTTTGTCATCTTTATTTTCTTCCAGATAATCTGAAATATCATCTCCTTCCTTACCAGGTAAATTTATTATGGATATTGAGTCAGTAACTTCTGATAATGCTCCGGCGGCTTTTTTTGCTCCAATGCGACCTGGATCATCATTATCATAAATGATATAAATAATCCTGTTCTTAAAGTATTTCTTTATTTCTTTTTCTTCCCAGTTGTAACTAGCTCCAAACGGTGAAGATGATGCGAGAAAACCTAATTTGTCAATAGCATCAGCATCTTTCTCACCCTCTGCGAGTATAATTTTCCCTTCTTCTTTAAACCACTTTGGCAAAAGATAAGGTAAGGGCGTTACACCTTCCAGATTTTTAATAAATTTACCAGGACTATCAGGATCAGGTCGTCGATATCGAAACCCTTTACCTTTATAGCGTATTTTTTCATAAAGTAGTTTTCCATTTTCATCACAATAACGATAAATTTCTTCAACTATTTTATGCTTTTTTGGGTCATATTCATTTTCTCTTGTGTAATCATTCACTTCCTCCTCCAGTTTCCTTCTTTTCTATTAATAATTCCTTTTCCTCTTCAGTTTTTTGAAGGGTGAATTTTCTACCTTGAAAGGTTTTCCCGTCGATCAGATTTCCTGTGGATAAAACCATAGAATACAATTCTCTGGTGACAAGAAAATTGACACCATCCGAGGAGACAAGAATACATTTCACTTGCCTTCCGGGTTCTTTCACATCCTCATTCTTTACACTGATGATGTTTTGATTTTTATCTGCAATTTTGGACATATTAGTCCTCCTATAAATTTTTAAATTTTAAAGTCTTTTAAAGTACTGTTTTTTAAGACAAAACGCATGATTGTCATTAACGCTTCCCTTAAACTTTTTTGTTCAGACTTAACAATGATATCTAATTTTTTCTCTTCATCATTTTTCTTTTTGTCATCCAGAAAGTTGATTTTTATACTTATTTTCATCATTTCATAGACCTTCCTCCATTCACTTTTAGCTCCTAGAGAGACTTTTTTGCAGTCAATCAATCTAGAAGCTAAAAGCGATTTTATTGTACCTATTGCTATTTTTTCAGCTCATTAATTTCTGCTAAAATCGAATCAAACTCATCGTCCTCTGCACTCTTCAATTTCTCTTTCAAAACTGCAATTTTTCCCTCTTTTGTAGGTTCCTCAGCTTTCACTTTTGCTTCTGCTTCAGCAAGCTTTTTCTTTAATTCAGCCACCTCTTTATCTTCTTTTGTCTTTTCAACCTTTGGCTCTTTTTCAGTATCATTATCAGCTTCGTGTTTGGCACGAATTTCTTCCACCTTGTCTCTAATATCTTTTACTTCATCACCGCTAGTTTTTGGCTCTTCAACTTTTTCTACTTCTACAGCAGCTCTCTCCATTTCTCTTTTAAGGTCAGCACGTTGGATCGGAGATCCAAAAGTTTTGATCGTACTTGCTTCATAAGTAATTTCTGGATATAGCACTTCAACTTTTAGCGGTTTAGCTTCTTTAAACCATTTTTTAACTTGTTTATCTGATCCTAATTTTGATAAATCAAGAGGTCTGATTGCGTACATAGAAGAGGGTTGAGCTTTCGGATCGAATTTAACCACCAAGTCACGTCCCATATTTGGATCATCCTCAGTTTTGATAAGATTTTTGAACAAACTATTACCGGTATAAATCGACAGTACCTCTGTCCAAACTGCTACAGGAGGAGCTTCCCAAATTCTTACACCAGCTTTTTCATTATTACGATCAATAACGTTGAAAATTCCTTTTGTTTCTGGTTTAAATCTGCGTGATTCTTCTTTCATTCCAGCCTTCAGTAAGCGATCAAATTCTTCGCAAGCTGAACATGATTTTCCATAAGTAATTTTATTACAGACAAAAACTTCCCATCCATCATCATGCTGTATCCAGTGTTTTGCCATTTTGAAATGAAAATGCGCTCCATCAAATCCCGGAAGAATACGAATTTGGTTTCCATCACCTTCTTCAGGTTTCCAGAACTCCACTGATGAATTATAGGTCATTTTTTCTCTCCTAAAATCTGCTAATTCTTTTTTATCCTGAGCAATTAGCTCAGTTTCACTCATATTTTTAGACATTTTATTTTCTCCTATTTAAAATTTTTGTAATTCTGTCCCAGCTTTCTTGAATATCATAATCAAGCTGGCTGCTCTGATATTGCTCAGGATCAGATAAAGGTTTTCCCTTTAGATTTTCTCTATCTTCCTTCAGCAATTTTTTGTCAGCTTCATAACTTTCACCGGAGCTCTTGAAAAATTCTTTCATTTAAACACCTCCAAAATTTTTGATATTTTTTTCGTTGTCCAAAAAAAAAGAGGGCAACTAATCGTTTCTCAACGACTACTTGCCCTCTTTGGACTCTGATGAATTACAGTCAGTCCATTCCTAACCTAAAAGGTTGAAGGTTACTCACTCCATTTTCGATGTGTTTGTTTATCGGATTAACACAAATCCCAATGAAGCTCATGTTTTGACTCACCTATTAATTTTTGTTCTTATCAATCACCTCCTTCATGCTTTCAGAAGTTTTTAGCTGTTTCATTTAATTTCTTGTAAACTCAGTTTCCTCAATTTCGGCCTTATATTATTGGTATTTAAAGCTGTTAAAAGTTGGTTTAATGTTTTACTAAAATTGATAAAACTACTAAGAGTTTTAAAGAAAAAATCCGCCTGACAGATCTAAATCCCTGGATAAAAACAAAAAAAACTACTCGAAGCGAACTTGTAAAGTACCTGGATGTGGACGGGAATGAACTCTTCGGCATCCTCTATTACCCGGTTGATTATGAGCCCGGGAAAAAATATCCTTTAGTATGTGAGATCTATGAACGATTTTTCGACAACGGCTTTAACTCAAGCATGAACATCATTGCCAACCAGGGATGGTTCGGGCTGCGTCCATCTGTAAACCTTGAAATAGGATACCCCGGAGAAGCTTGGGTCAAAGGTGTAACTTCTATTATTAATAAACTTATCGAAAAGGGAATGGTCGATCCCCATAAACTGGGAGTCCACGGCACAAGTTACGGAGGTTACGCAGTTTCTTTGCTCATCACTCAGACCGACCGCTTTGCAGCTGCAATCAATATCTCAGGCAAAGTCAATATAATCAGCTTCCTGGGAGACAGCCCCCGCATCGGCCACCGCAATTATGGAGCAGCCGAATCAGGCCAGGACCGTATCGGCGCCACTCTTTGGGAACAGCCCTTAAAATATATAAACCATTCAGCCGTCATGTTCGCAGATAGGATAAAAACACCCCACCTCCTTATTACAGGAGAAGGCGACTGGAATGTGCCGGCCGGTAATACCCGCGAACTTTATTATGCTATGCGCCGCCTGGGCAAAGAATGCGTATGGGTCAATTACCATAACGATGGACACGGTTTAGGCTCGGCTGCCGATGAAGCCACTTACCTGGATAAATGGAAGCGTATCCTCGACTGGTATAAGACCCACTTTGCCAAAGGCGGGAAAGAAAAGGGGTCAAGTCTTCATATTCCAGGGCCTCCCCAATTTTTCTAAGCTTCTAAGCCTTAAGCAAGAATCAGGTCAACTTGCCTGGATTATTCACAAGTCGAGGTTGCCGCAGATACGAGGCGCAGGGGATGAAGCTGTGGTATTTCACTGCGAATCCGCTACAACAAAGTAGATGTGGGAAGATCGGCTCGCTCGAAGAGGAAAAAGTGCCGATGATAAAATAAGTTATTGTTTTTTTGAATACGGCATCGGCAATTTTTATGAATGATTCAGGATGATTAAGAAAGCCGTTGGCAAGGATGAGCGGGCATTGATACAGGTAAATCCCGGAGAAAGCCATCCGGAACAACGCGGGCATGGTTCCTCGAGAGAATCTCGAGGAGAGCGTTGTGAGGACAGGAAGGGATTTCCCCGCCGGGGGAAATCCCTGTCTTTCGGAGGGACTTACCTGTATCAATGCCTTACAAGGGATGAAGGCCTAATCCCGAATTTGACTTATTATCCAGCACAGGATATATTTATTGCTTAAAATTTAATAGATATTTCCTTTAAAGGAGGGAAAATGAAAGCATTAAAATGGATTTCCTTACTCAGTTTAGCTGTTTTTATGGTCGGGTTTATCGCCTGTGGGGGCGGAGGCGGAAAATATTCCGACTTGAAACCTCTTGTTAAAAAATACAATCAGGAAACAGAAAAATTTATCTCTGCCATGGAAAATGCCGACAATGCTAAAAAAGTCGCGGCAGCCTTGACAGAGTTTAGCCAAGCTATGAAGCAACTCAAACCTAAAATGGAAAAAATCGAAGAAAAATATCCAGAGCTAAAGGGAATGTCCGATCCTCCTCCAGAGCTGGGAGAAGATGCTAAAAAGATGGGGGAATTGATGACGAAAATGGGTACAGTAATGATGAAAGCCATGCAATATGCTGACGACCCTGAAGTCAAAAAAGCACAGGAGGAATTTGAAAAGGCTTTTAAGTAATATTCAGCTTAGCGCTTTAAGCCTGTATCCAGGTCATTGTAATTTAAAATAGAATTCAACACGAACATATATACATTATGATTCGTGTCGCGCCAGAACGGGTTAAAAGTAAATAGGAGGATATGGCCTTGGCCGGAAGGCACATCTATAATCGCTGCTTTGCCGTTTAATTCTTTTTCATTTTTTACTATTCCGCTCAGACATACTTCTCCTTCTTTTACGTATCTGACAACTACATATTTTTCCATTTCTTCAGGCACTTTCAGGAGCGGGCCTGAATGACGCCTCAGGATGGCAGTTTCTTTATCATAGCCGTAAACCGCAGGGTGTTTGCTATTAACGATTTCGCTCTTAAGTAAAGAGCCGGGATTAAAAAATTTGGAACTTGGCTCATAGTATCTTATTCCTCGAATCATCCCGTATTCAATAGGCACTCTTATAGAATTCTGCAGGGCTATAAGAAGGCCGCCTTCCTCTACAAACTTTTGCAGATTATAAACACCTTTGATCCCCATACCTCCGGTGATATCTTCACAGGAATCAGGAGTCCCCAGATGTTTAAATTTATCGCTTCTGACATAGCCTAAAGGACCACGGCGGGCAGGATCAATGCCGTTTACGATATCAGCTCCGATCCTTCCTCTGGCATTACTGAAGATGATAACATCATATTTATTTTTCAGCTTCCCTTCTCTAACGTGGTCTTTATGTATCATGGAAAAAGGAATTTCCAGCCGGTCAAAGGCAAACCGGACCCAACCGTCATCCTGAGTACTTGACCAGGTGTGATATATCGCAATACGGGGAATTTCAAGATCGTGGGTTTTGACCTCCGGTAACTCTTTGCAGCTGTATACTTCAAGCCCCAACCCGGAAGAAATAGACTCTACTGCTTTATGCAGCCCCAGTGATGCTCCGGCAACCGGGATTATCAGGGAGCCTGCCTCAAAATCCCTGTTTTTAACTTTAAAAGGCTCCTCTGATGCAAGAGCCTTGAACCTTTTAAGTCTTACCCTGGCAGTTAATAAACTATTTTCTGTGCCATTTTTAATAATATAAGCACCGGCTGCTTTTTCCCCATAAATCTCTCCGGCAGCTTCTACCGGCTGGTTGACCGGAGCTACCGGAACATCAAAGATGGCCTTATCCTTGATCTCAACAGTTTCCACTCCCATATTAAGCCCCAGGGTCCAGCCGCAATCATCATAAGCATTTAAGGCGTCTTCCGGATACTTTTGTATTTCCAAGAGGAGCTTGACAAGATTACCATAGGGCTGGTCCATTCTGACAACATAAGAATTTAGGGGGAATTTCCCTTCTTTTACCTTAATCTCAGATTTTGCCCGATGTACTTCAATCTTCTGCTTTAAAAGGACATTGACAAGAAAGACCGTATCCACCCTGTCCTTTTGCTTGTCAGGGATTATATAAGCATAAGGAGGCTCATCTTTCCCAGCAGTATAAGATTCAAAACCCCGCTTCCAAAAATTTTTAAGGAAAAACTCCTTATGGGAAGCAACCACATATTCAGCTAAAAGATTTCCGGTTATCTGGTAATTCAGATTATTTCTGAGCGACCACATGACTTTTTTATAAGGGGGAATAGGCCTGTACCATGCCTTTTCCAACCTTTTTCCGCTTACTTCCCGTTCCATTGTATTTGCTATGGCATTACCAAAAGTTTCATAAAAATGAAATGTCGCATTATGATTGGAAGCTATCGAAGCCATAAAATTCGGGCTCCAGGAAGTATTGCCGAAGTCATGAGTATGAACTCCAGGCATACCATAGGCATTCATCTGAGTGACTTCCCACCAGGCTATCAAGTTTCTTTCACTGTCCATAGTCGGAAGGAAACTTGAAGGTCCGTTTGCAGATGAGAAAAATAGATAAGGTACGGACTCATGATTATCCTGTACCACAACTGGAAGCCATTCATAGAATACATCTGCAATATTCTGCATTTCCGGCTGCGACATGGTTATCATATCCCGGTTATTATCATGATAATCATATTTCCCCCAGAAAGGGACATAGCTAACTTTTTTATAGTCCGTAATATCCTGATTATATTTATAATACCAGTCCGTGTGTTTATCATGCCCGTCAGGCTCAACTGAAGGCACTATTAACACCACCATGTTTTCCCTTATTGTTTTTACTATCGGTTTATCATCAACAGCTAAACGATAGGCCATCTCCATAGCAGCTTCAGCAGAACCTGACTCGGAAGAATGTAAATTACATGTAAGCAGGTAAGAAGGTATTATCCGGGAAACAAGCGCATCGGCTTCTTTATCGGTCTTTACTATCCGGGGGTCAGCAAGCCTAGCCATAAGTTTTTTGCTCTCTGACAGCTTTTTCATATTATTTTCACTGGTTACCACCACAATAACCATTTCTCTTCTCTCAGATGTCTTGCCTATGGGAACAACCTTCACATGGGGCGATGCTTCCGCGAGAGAATTCATATAAGCAATAATATCGTCATAATAAGTTAATTTCCCGGGAGCGCCTGCTATATATCCCAGCACATCTTTGGGTGTGGGAATCCCCTCGACTTGAGGGAGGTAGTCTGTCAAAGGGCTTAGAAACTCGGGTTTGGTCGTAGCCTCTTTGATCAACTTTGTATACTCTTTGTCAATAGTTTGATCGGAAGTTTTCTCCTGAGCCTTTAAAAAGTGCGACGTGGAAAATAAGCAAAGCATAATAATCATATGAATCCATATTGATTTGGCCGAAAATGTTTTTAATTTCATGTTTTTCCTCTTTTCCCTCAACCTATTATTTTGAAGAGATCTCCAAACTATTAAGCAGGCGGCTGTATCCTTCCTCCAGGCGCCGGCGGAAAGGCTTGAGTGACGACTCTATTACTTCAGGCAGACCATCCTGCCAGGGCATGCGGTAGCGGTCAGACTCCAGGGCTTTGATTTCCGTCTCCAGGATTTGCCGCCATTTTCCCAGCCCACTTCCTGCTCCCCGCGCCTGCAATTTTTTATATTGATTGCGCAGCAGAGGCAGGATGAGCCGCTGCAGGCGTCTTATCTGAATTATACGGCGTATTTCCTGAGAATCCTCATCATCCGAATCCTGCAGGTTAAATCCCCTATCGCCACCTCTGATCTGGAAAGGCAATCCATCCAGCATCGGTTTATTAAGCCATAAATAATAGGCATAGATATATATATAATAATACTCGCCCAAACCCATCCCGACATCAAGAAGTGACTGGTTCCTGACCTTTAAAAATTCTGCAATTTGGGGCACCATACCAAATCCGGTCCGGATTTTACCTATAACTCCAATATCCGGCTTTTCTTTTTCAGGATCTTTGCTCTTTTCCTCTTCATTAAGTAAATTAAAAGAGCTTTCAAGCTCATTGCGGATCGGTCTCATAAGCTCTCTTACCTTAAGGAAAACTTCGATTCTAGCCTGTCTAATAGCTCCATCAGGTTCAGGACAGTATTCCTCGACCTCGCCGTAGCGTTCCGTAATGGTTTCCAAAATAGCTTCCGACTCCTCAAACCCCTTAACAATATTTTTCACAAACATAACTCCGCTTAAAATCAGCAGAACTACAATAACTATTACCACCCCGCAGCTAATGCCGCAGCCGATAAACCACTTTTTTTTGGAACTTGATGTTTGAGGTCTATTTGGGTCCATAGTACTTATATAATACTAACCTGAACTATTCATAAAAAATGTCGATATTTATTTTACGTTCTTTTAGGTCTATACTACACATTGATTAAAATGTAAATCCTATTTACCATTTCGTTCACAATGTAATCTCTATTTTTAATCGATGTTTTTTACTCTGTGAGCGAGCCGATCTTAGCGTATCTACTTCGTTACAGGGTATTCGCGGTGAAGTACCACAGCTTCATACCCTGCGCCTCGTATCTGCGGCAACCTCGACTCGTGAATAATCCAGGCTAAGTTAGGGGCAAATGGTAAATAATAAAAATCAATATCATAATCACAGGCGTTCCCCCATTTTTTCTAAGCTTCCGAGCCTTAAGCTTCAATTCATAAAAAAATAATGGCTTCGGAGACACATCCTTATGCTACCAAGCTGTCCTTGACAAATTCTGAGTCCTTATTTACTATTACTCATGATGAAAGGAGAAAGAATTTTGAGAAAAGCACTGATTTTACTAACATTTTTTTGTATGTTTATCCTTGTTCCGGGATTCAATGTACAGGCTCAGGAAAAGGACGCTGAATCTTCTATATATGAAGATATAAATATGAAGGAATGGAATAATCGGATTCGTCAGGAAAAGTTTGACCTAATTCTGCCTCAAGTCATGAGGGAGCGTATCATCGACATGTGGATTCATGTGATGAGAGAAACAATTCCGGATCCCTTTGGGGCAGAAGACCTGGGGAGTACCTCCGGTGTTTTTATCTTCACGGACCGGGGTAGCGGCAGGATCGAACGG
>JAUVXM010000071.1 GCA_030603565.1 Candidatus Aminicenantota bacterium | reverse complement strand
AAGTATATGCGGTGAGATCGTCTCGCCTGAAAGGTAAAAAGTGCCAATGATAAAATATGCTATTGTTTTTTTGAATACAGCATTGGCAATTTTTATGAATAGTTCAGGAGAAGTGATGAAGGGTTGATTTGTTTTACCAATTCATTGGAAAAAGAAATCAACATTAGGCTTTTATCCGTGTCTTATCCGCGTAAATCCGTGTCTAATGCTTTCTCGTTTTTTCCGTGTCCTCCGTGTAAAATGTTATTTTTCTACTATTTTCTATTTACTATATTCATTTTAATAAGTATCATTAGGATCGATAAATTTATATAAATTTTTAAAATCAGGAGGGAAATGTGAAAATTAAAAAATTATTCATTGCATTATTTTTAGTTAGCGCTGCTGTTATCCTGCTTAATTCATTCGGAGTTGCTCAGGCAGAATACCCCCAAAATGACCTCGTATTCCCGGCCGATCCGGAAGGATGCACCGTCATAATCGTCGGTAAAGATGCCTCAGTCGATGGCTCAGTTATGTCTACTCACGCATGTGACTGCGGTATGTGTGACTGGACCTTCCGGTATGTTCCTGCAGCAGACCACAAATCAGGTTCCGTACGCAAGATCTACCATATATCCCAGTATTTAACCTGGCCGCCCTCTAAAGGCTTAAAATGGGAAAAATACAAGGATGACTACACAGGAACTGATATTCCGCAAGTCTCACATACATGTGCCTATATCCATGGGATGTTCGGTTATATGAACGAAAACCAGGTGGCTATAGGAGAATCGACTATTGGCTGCCGCAGTAAGTTAAGAAACAGAACACCTTCAGCGCTTATCGACCTGACAACCCTTACCCAACTAGGGATGGAAAGAGCCAAAACCGCCCGCGATGCTATAAAGATCATGGGTTCATTAGCAGAAGAATACGGGTACGGCTTTAATGACGGCGGCGAGATGCTGGCTGTATCCGACCCAAAGGAAGTGTGGATCTTTGAGATAATGCCAGTGGGACCGCTCTGGACGCCAAAAAGCGGTAAACCCGGTGCTGTCTGGTGTGCCCAGAGAGTACCGGACGATCATGTAAGTGTCTGCCCGAATGAATCAAGGATCGCAGAAATAGACCTTGAAAATCCCGATTATTTTATGGCCTCTTCAAATGTTATCTCTCTTGCAGTCAAACACGGCTACTATGATCCCGAGAGCGGAGAACCTTTCAGCTGGAAAAAAGCTTATTCTCCTTCCGACACAAGCGCCAGCTTAAGCGGTGGATCCCGGGCCCGCATGTGGCGTTTCTTTGACCTGGCCGCACCTTCAAAAAATTTCAGCCCTGATACCCCAAATATGGAATTTCCCTTTTCAGTTAAACCGGATATAAAACTTTCAGTAAAAGATGTAATGAATCTGACCCGTGATAAATACCAGGGTACAGAATTCGATCCGGCAGAAGGACTCAGAGGGGGACCATTCAGCAATCCGAATTATCATCCCCGGCCGGTTAAAGTAGAAGGAGAAACTTATAACACACCCCGCACAATTGGTGTCAACAGGGCCGAATATACTAGCTTAACTCAAGTCAGGGACTGGCTGCCTAATCCCATAGGCGGCATAGTATGGCTGGCATTCGGAGCTCAAGATACAGCCTGCTATATGCCCCTTTATATCGGAATAACTGAAATACCTATGTCTTTTCAGGTCGGTGACCATTGGGAATTTAACCGCAAATCCGCACGCTGGGCCTTTGACTATGTAGACTTCCACACTCAAGTCGCCTACTCCCATGCCATCCAAGATGTTAAAAAAGCCCTGGAAAAATGGGAATCCAGAACAACAGAACGAATCCCGGCCATCGATGCTCTTGCCCTCGATCTTTACAAAAAAGATCCAGCTAAAGCAGTAGAATTTCTTACCGACTTTACCAACTCTCATGCAAACAGTGTGGTTAATGCCTGGTGGAAACTTGGTGACGACCTTCTTGTCAAATACCGTGGATTAAGCATTTACAATAGAATGACCAGAAAAAAAGCAAACCTTCCCTATCCGGAGTGGTGGCTTAAAGAAATGATTAAATTCCATAATTTAAAACCGAGAGAAAAGAAAAAATAATCCCGGCTTGCCTGGATTATTCACAAGTCGAGCTTGTCGGAGATACGAGGCACAGGGTATGAAGCTGTAGATTCTACTGCGAATACCCTGTAACGAAGTAAATGCGGTGAAATCGGCTCGCCTGAAAGGGAAAAAAATGGCGATTAAAATTAAAAATAGAACGGGAACACAGTTATAATAATCATTTTCGAAAAAATCTTGTATATTTCTGATAAAAATTTAATAATAAAAACATAGCCATTTTTTTATGAATAATTCATGGTAAAGATAAAAAGGAGAATATATGATATGAAAAAAATAACTAGAACTGCCTTTTATACAGTGATCATCTGCGGTTTTATTCTTTATCTGGCTTCACCTGGGGGGGCGGAAGAAATTCCCAAAGCAAAGTATCCAATATTGACGACCTCCGCCGGTCAGAGTCCGGATGTAACCACGGTAAACATTGTCTGTGAGGAAGCTGAGATCAAATACGACTACTGCGATGTCCCAAATATCGAAATATTGAGCGCAGGGGTGGGATTAGCCGGAAAAGAATCAGGCGAAGGATTCCATAGCGAAGTCCATTCTGACCTGGAGAAATATCCTGCCGGCACTCCCTATAAAACCGTGATAATCGCAATCGGCGCCAGTTTAAAAGGCATGGGTGCATCAGGACTCACAGTTAATGATGAAGTCAACCGGCTGAAAAAGATAATCGATTATTGTAAAGAGAATGAAATATTTATTATAGGCGTTCATGTAGGAGGTGTATCTAAAAGAGGAGCTCAGGGCAGCGACAATGAGAAGATGATCGATGCCGTAGCTCCTTTTGTCGACTATATTATTGTAACCAATGACAGCAATAAAGACGGACGTTTCACTGATATTGCCGCTGAAAAAAATATCCCCCTGACTGAGATAGAATTTGCCTTAAATTTAGTCGAAATCCTCCAGCAGGTTTTTACAGACTAACCTGGATTATTCACGAGTTTTATGATTAGTTCAGGCTGAATTCCTCTGCTTTAATAACAGAAAGGGCGGCTTTGGCAACCTGAGTGTCATAAAGCTTTCCTCTATTCTTTGATATTTCTTCAATAGCGCTTTCGAGCCCCTTTTCCGAACGATAAGAACGTCTAAAGAGGAAAGCTTCGATTGTATCAGCAACTCCCAGGATCCTTGCCTCCAGGAGAATTTCTCCTCCTGAACTTCCTTCAGGATAACCGGAGCCATCTAATCTTTCATGATGCTGCATAACGGTTTTTGCTACCGGCCAGGGAAATTCTATATCCTTCAACATTTCATAACCGGTCTTGGGGTGGTCTTTTATGATCATAAGCTCTGCTTCTGTTAACTTCGCAGGCTTACTTAATATTTCTAACGGAATCCCGATCTTTCCCACATCATGGACTAAAGCAGCTATCCTGATGCCTTCGATCCTGTTATCCGATAGTCCCATTTTTTTTGCAATGGCACAGGCTAGCTTAGCTACGCCTTTTTCATGGCCGGCTGCAAATGGATCCCGCAAAGCTACAGCCGAAGCCAGTGCCTTAATCATTCCCTCATAAGATTTTTTCAAATCCGCCAGGTTGTTCCATTTCTCTTTTTTGCTTTCCTGCTGTCCGGAAAGATTACGAACTGAGACGATAAGAAGAGGCACCTCCTTAAAGGTAACGCTCTTTGCTTGAATCTCTACAGGGATCAAGGCCCCATTTTTCTTCTTAGCTGCTGAGTTAAAAGGCTGGGAGCTTCCTTTCTCCAGTTCTTTTAGCACCAAGAGTTTGTCTTTCTCATCAATAAAATCTGTAATTTCTTTTTTTAGAAATTCAGATGGCCTATATCCCAAGAGCATATTCGCCATATGGTTTGTATCGACAATTTCCCCTTTGTCAATAAGGAATATCCCTTCAAAACTGGCTTGGGCAAGTCTAGTGTATCTTTCCTCCCTCTGCCGGTTAACAGCATCAAGTCTTTTTCTCTCTAAAAAACCGCCAACAATGTCACTGATAGTTTGCAGCAGAAGAATATCCTTTTCTTTCCACTCCTTAATCTCAGAGATCACACTATAACCCATAAAACCGGCAAGTTTATCTTTAATCCAGACAGGAGCTAATAGATAAGATTTTACTCCCTGTTTTCCGATGAAATCTTTTTCTGCTTCTGCTTCTTCCGGCATCTCCTCTAAGTCAGTGACACGGACGAGTTCATTATTGTAAAGTTTTTCTTTCCACCAGGAAAACTCATTTACAGAGAGATTCTGAAGAGTTTCAATTTGAGGGGGTATATCTTTTGCGCACCATTCATGAGAATTGTCGACTTTACTATCGTTTTCATAGATAAGATAGAGATATGTCCTGTCAACTCCTGATATTTCTCCTAACTGAGCTAGAGCAGTATTAATCGCCTCATCTATATCAAAAACACCCACGATCTCGGATAACACTTTACGCATGCTTTTTTCCAATCCAAGCTTATGGCTCAAGTCATTCTCCTGATTTTTATTGTCACTAATATCCTCGACAATTCCGAAGACTCCATTTATGGAGCCGTCATTATTAAAAATCGGATTTATATACTGGCGCAGACAGGCTTCTTTTCCGGAATTATCCTGGAACGTGTGCTCACAAACTGTCTGCTTCAACTCCTCAAGGCATTTCCTTATCTGTTCGGAAGCCTCAGTATCAGCGAGGGGAGGAAAACTCATTACCTCTGTTTCCAGGACTTCCTCAATAGAGGAAACATTGAACTTTTTAAGCAAAAATGAATTCATATACTTGATCCGCCCTTGAACATCTAAAATATAAACTCCTATCGGGGCATCGTCGACTGAATGTCGGTATTGATCCAACTCTCTTCGCAGCTCATTTTCCGCCTGGCTGTGTTTCTGCTCTGATTCTTCCAATTCAGAGATCCGATTACGGACTTCATCAAGGTCTTCTAAAAGCTGGGTTTTTCGATTATTTTCTTCATTCATTTTACTAATTCCCTTTATTTATGCTCAGTCAGCTCACCTGACCTATTCATAAAAAGATGTCATACATATCGACATTTTTTACCTATCAGGCTAGTAATGTCATCATCAATATAAGCTCTTATATTATGGCAAATTAAAAACAATTCAATCAATAGCCTTTTGAGATGAATTGAGGGGTGATTTTTTAGGCGTTTTCGTGCTCTAAAACTCAGATAGCAGCAGGCTGCAACCCCTTTAAAAATTTATAGCTCATGGAATGAGTATATTTTTCACCCGGACGTAGAATTGTTGATGGAAAAGAAGGTTGATTAGGTGAGTCCGGAAAATGTTGGGTTTCCAAACAGAATCCGAAATGTTTTTTATAGACCTTTCCATCCTTCCCAATAAGAGTTCCGTCTAAGAAATTTCCAGTATAAAACTGCAGTCCGGGTTCAGTAGTATAGACTTCCATCATCCTGCCGCTTTTAGGTTCATAAACACGGGCAGCAAGACTCAGATCCTCCTCTGTACTATTTAGTACATAATTAAGGTCATACCCACCGGTCACTGCTGCAATCCGGGAGCCGATAGTATGGGGGCTTAAAAAGTCCAGGGGAGTCCCTTTTACATCCTTCAACTCTCCATAGGGGATAAGCTCCTCATCAGTCGCAGTGTATTTGTCAGCAAAAATTGTTACTTCATGGTTCAACACATCCTCTCTACAGGCGGTCAGGTTAAAATAACTGTGATGGGTAAGATTGACTGGAGTAGCTTTATCGGTTTCAGCCTCATAATAAATTTTCAGCTCATTTTCTTCAGTCAGAGAATATTCCACTGTTACAGAAAGATTTCCCGGATATCCTTCCTCCATATCTTTACTAAGATAGGAAAGCTTTATTCCCACAAGACCTTCTCCCCTGATTTCCTCTGCCTCCCAGATAACTTTATCAAAACCCGTATCTCCGCCATGAAGATGATTATTCCCATCATTGGTGGCAAGCCGGTATTCTCTACCGTCCAGCCCAAAGTGCCCCTTTGCAATCCTGTTTCCATACCTGCCTATAAGAGCACCAAAATAGGGGTGTTCTTCCATGTACCCTTGTAAATTATCAAATCCCAAGACAATATCCTCAAAATCGCTATTTCTATCCGGTGCGCTTAAAGACGTAACTATCCCTCCCAGGGTAATTATCTTAACTTCCATCCCTTTAGTATTTGAAAGAGTATACAAAAAGACATCTTCTCCCTGTTTTTTGCCGAATAGTTCTTTGTTTATCTTCATTTTTGTTTTACCTTTCTCCTGATTTTCCGGCTTACTGGTGCAGCTATAAGTCATAACAGCAGCCAGACATATCAATAAGAACAATAAAATATATTTTCTCACATATACCTCCTTGCAGGTTATTATTGTTTTCCTGCAGATTTTATATCACAGAAAAAAATAGGGAGCAAATTTTCCCTTATGCTGCTTGCAATTTTTTAGCTGAAAATATAAGCTGAATGAGTAAAGGAGGAAAGAATGTCAGAAAATATTTTATCTCTAAAAAAAATAATAAGATCAAGTCTAATCGCCTTAATGTGTCTTTATTTTATAGGGTGCTCTTCTGCACCGGTCTTAGATGTGAATAAATGGCAGATCGAAGCCAATGCTTCCCAAGAGACCCTGACTATAAATCACGCTGACCTGGGAATTCTTTTAAAAGAAGCAAAGTTATTTTATTCTCAAAATGATAAACTGATAGCTTTTTCAGATTGGTCCGTAAAATCAAAAGCAGATACTCTGACAATATCCACCCAGGGGGAAAAAGAGTCGACTTGGACCCTAACTGTAGATGAGGATGCCATTAAAATAACCTGCACAGCAGAAAATACATATATTCAGGGCACCGCCCCCGCTTCAAAAGACCGTATCCCTGCCCGCACAGAGAATCAGGACAACGATATAATGTACACCGCCCTGGGACAGGTCACAGCTGCAAATATCTCCTGCCTCTTCGACCTTAATACTGATACAATGATCCGGTTTCCAAAAGCAAGCAAACTCAAACGTAGCCCCGCAGATCAGGATTTAATGGAAGTTACAATTCCAGTTACAGATGAATCAGCTGTTACCCTTATGCCAGATTATTATATCAATATTCTGGGACTCAAATTTTACAAACCAATACCCCAACGCTTTAAAAACGCACCCATCGCCTGGAGCAGCTGGTACTGTTATTATATGGGAACAACAGAAGAAGATGTAATGAAAGAAACCGATGCCCTGGCAAAACACTTAAAGCCTTACGGCTTGGAATATATCCAGCTGGACGCCTGCTTCACCCGGGGTAAGGATGCCAATTACCTGGACTGGACAAAAAAAACATTCCCCCACGGCGGAAAGTGGCTCTTTGAGTATATCAGCAGTAAGGGCCTTAAACCTGCCCTCTGGGTCAATATATATGGTTCAAATTATGCCAAAGCTGAATGTGCGGATAAATACCCGGAAAATTTCTACCTAAAAGACAAAAACGGAGAGCTTTCCGGAGCCTGCTGTACTGCGGATAAAACGGTTGTGAGGCTCGATTACTCCAATCCTGAGGTTATTGAGAAGCATCTAAAACCTATGTTCACAGTACTTAAAGAAGACTGGGGGCTTAAATATATCAAGGATGCAGGTTGGGGAACCTGGATGGATTATTATAAAAAGAACAAGGAAAACGCCTTTGACCCTAATAGAGAAAGCCGGGATTTATATCTTGACGCTCAGAAAGCATTGCGCGAGACTCTGGGTCCGGACATATATATCGGAGGCTGTGCCATGCATGAAGTCGGCTTGGGATTCGGCATCTATGACGGCTCCCGCATCGGGGGTGATGACAAGGCTATATGGTACCCGGAAAAAGAAGGCGGCATGTCCATGCAGATTTATTTTCATTCCCTCTTCGGTGGAAATTATCTAAATAATATCACCTGGCACTGTGACCCGGATGCAGCCATGCTCCGCAATCCTCTGACCTTGGAAGAAGGCCGTACAGTCGTTACAGCTATCGCTCTCACCGGACAATTGTATATGGCCAGTGATTTCATGAATAAACTGTCCCGGAAAAAACTTGAACTCTACCAAAAAACTATGCCTACTACCCACATCGTACCTATCGACCTTTATTCATATAAACTTAAATCTGAAAAAAAAGACGGGGTAATCTGGTGCTGCCCCCAGGTTGAGGAATTCCCGCGTGCTATTGACCTTAAAGTAAATTCTGAGGCTGGAGTCTATGATGTTGCAGCTCTATTTAACTGGGAAGATGAAGCAGGAACTAAGACCATCTTGCTTAACGATGACTTGGGGCTGGACACGGATAAAGAATATTTGATCTTTGATTTCTGGAGCCAAAAATTAAAGGAAATAACACGTGACGTAGTTACAGCATCTATCCCGGCCCACGGCACTCGAGTCTTTATTATTAAACCAGTACTCCCCAGGCCCCAACTTGTTGCCACATCCCGGCATATAACCTGTGCAGTAAGCCTTAAAAAACTCAACTGGGATTCTGAACAGGAAATTTTAAGTGGCTTATCAGAGGTCATACCAGGAGATGATTATTCGCTTTTTATCTACGTCCCTGAAGGCAAAACCGCTTCAGACATTAAAGCGGGCCCAGAAATCCTTTATTCCAAACTAACAGGCAGCATCCTGGAAGTCAAACTTTCAGGCCAGATAGATGCTGAATCCGATAATGTTGTAGAGTGGAGCGTGAAATTCGGCTCCGACATTTTGGCGGCCCAAAAATCTGGATAAAGAGGGAATGGCCATCTTCGTTCCAGCCGGCATGATCCATCAATTCTGGACAGAAAGTGACTCCGGTCTGGAGTTTGTTATCGTGATGTTTGGCGAAGGCGCTTAAGCGCCCTATTGAACTGCGTATTCTATCCTCATGATTGGAAGGAGATAGGTATGAAAAGAGGAAAATATTTCATTCTAATCTGCTCTCTATTGGTGCTTTGTTCAGGATCATGTTACGAAGCAAACAATCCACCTCTGGAAGCCTCAGAATTGAATTTTTTGATCGTAGGGGGAAAAGAAGAAACGACCGCACGCTTCGGAGCAGACTTCTCCTCTGTCTTTCAGGAACTTAAGAAAGACAAAATTGCGCTTGACACTTTTCTTCTGGCTATAGCAGAGCAGCCTCAAAACAAAAAAAAGATAGCTCAAACAAGCAGCTTACAAGAATCAAAGATAGAAACACTCATCTCCAGTTGCCAGTCTATAAAATTGATCAGGAGAACACAGGGCAAATGGACCACAACAGTTCCCGTTATCAGGGACCAACAAATGCTGCTCATCAAAGAAAACCTGACTCCCATAGCCTGTTCCTTGACAAAAAAAGTGAAAGCTGAGATTCGAGAGATAAAAGCTCTGTATGAAAAGGAAAAAGCCACCTCGGATCCGCCCTGGAATGATGTGGTCCACCTGGTGATAGATAAATTCCTGGTTGACGGCACTTTTCACGCAGCCATCGAGGATCTTGAACATGAAAGGGTAGGTCAGGAGTTCTACACTCAAGACCAAAAAACACTCCCAGCTTTTTTCTTAGAGCAGGGAGAACATACCGCCAATTTCGGATGCAATTGGTATCAATTCGAGCACAACGGTGCCCGAAGGGAAATCTATGTCCTCCATGGGACTCTCCTGAATAGAATCGATATCCCCTTAAACAGATACAGGAAGGATCCTGATTTTTCCTCCGGTCTGTTTAAGATTTCCCCATCGGGAGAGTATTCCGATCTATCCCAACTAGAGATGGAAGTCTTCAAGGATCTAGGTTGGATCGGTGAAGAACGCCTGATTATCCCCGTTCTTTATGCGGATTCGGTCAAAACTTTTTTGCCCTTGATCGAAAAAACAGGAAAAGAGATGGCCGAGATAGTCTTTTCGGACTATTCCGTTTTTCTCGACTCCTTCAAAGCCTCTCCCTACTCGCAATTCCTCGATAGAGCAGGAGATTATATTCAGGCCTGCTATCACATACTTTTTTCATTGATAATTGATAAATTGGTTGAAGAAGAAGTTATTCCCCCCGTTCCCAAACCGGTCTCCGACTCTTACGGTGTATATATGACTTTGGGAAGCGTGTGGGATTAGAGGAGTAAAATGAAAAAACAAAGAGTTTTATCTTCGAGACGTAACTCATTGATCTAACATACCTGACTTTACCATAAAAGTCGATAAGGTCACTATTTATGGGCCTCTTTGACAAAAACATTTTCTGACTTTATACTATTAGTAGAAGGAGATGTTCTTTGAAAAACAAAATGATATTAAAGGATGGAACCGAACTAAATGTTCGGGAATTAACTCTTGATGACCTGGAAAATCTCATGGAGTTTTATACTTCACTTCCCTTAAAAGACCAAAAATACCTTCGTATCGATGTTACTAATAAAGAAATCGTAAAAAACAGAATATCTGATGCTTTGCATAAAAAAGATATCAGATTAGTTGTACTCCATAATGACCAGATCATTGCCACTGGGGCTTTAGAGCTCTCCCACGATGACTGGCGGAAAAATCAGGGGGAATTGAGGTTGATCGTAGCAAGAGATTACCAACATAAAGGTGTAGGGCTTATGCTGGCCCGCAAACTCTATTACCTGGCAGCGGATAACGGCGTAAAAAAGTTAGTCGTAAAAATGATGAAAAAACAGAAAAGTGCTAGAAACCTTGTAAAAAAATTAGGATTCAGCCATGAAATCATAATTCCCGATTACGTTATAGACAAGTCCGAAAAACTCCAGGACCTGGTGATTATGACCTGTGATATGAAGGATTTCTGGAAAGAATTGGAACATATTTACCAGGCTTCCGACTGGATGCGCTGCAGATAAATCAGGAACTACAGGGAAAGCAGGAAAGGCAGAATGAAAATTCTAAGTTATTTGCAGGCAGAGCCAGCGTTATTAATAGTTACTACTGGCTTCGCTAGTGTTATTTAAAATAACTACGAATAACTTTGTTTTTCTGCTATTTCCCATTTACTATTTTCTATTTTCCAGGTAATAGTTTTTAACAATTAAACAATGTATAGAAGAAAAAATAGGGTCATCGCCTCTACAGTCAAAATACTATTTATATTAATAACCTTTAACCTATTATCTGCTAATATCTTTTCTTCCCAATCTTCATCGTTGCAGGCAGATAAAGCGTTTGTAGACTTTGGGACTGTCCGCGAAGGGATCAAAGCTCCGGTAAGCTTTACCTTATCCAATACCGGAACGGTCGAGCTTCGCATCCTGCAGATCCGCACCTTTGCTGCCTGTGTTCAGGCTCAGCCGCTCTCGAAATCCACCCTCTCCCCCGGAGAATCCCTTAAACTCGAATATGTGTTCGAAAGCCTGGGTTATGGTGGTGTATCCATAGATAAAAAAATAGAGATCCATTACAATAATCCGGATAGAAGCCCCTTGACCTTAAAGGTCAAAGGCAAGGTCCTTCCCCTTGAATCCTATCAGGCTCCTATTGGCGAGATGGCCTACAACTTCTTTGTACTTATTGATACCCGCTCCCCCGGAGAATTTCTGAAGGAACACATCATCGGTGCAATCAATGTACCGGCATATAAGATCGACATATGGGCCGCAGATGCAGCCAAAACTCTGTCCAATGAGGTCATCATCTATCTCTATTCTATTGACGGAAAAGAGAGCGATAAAACAGCCCGCAGACTCCGGCAAAAAGGTTTTCCCCAGTATATAAGCCTTGTAGGTGGGCTTAAGGAGTGGAAGAAACAGAATGGTGCAAAAAATTTAATTTCCGGAAAAATCTAACTTCTCAAAAAAAATCCGTGAAAAAATCAAATGTAACCATTATTCCGGTAATTTTATTTCTCTTTTTTTTAACCTCTTCCGCAGATACTGTTGAACTGATTTACTTTTATGAGACTGTGTGCCCGGAATGTGCCAAGATAGAGGATTTTTTTAAGCACAGGATAAAACCAAATTACCCGGTATCTATAAAAAGATATGAAATCCATGCTCCTGGAAATGCCGAACTGCTCATGCAGCTGGCCCAGTTTTTTGATTCTGAAGATATTCTAAAAAAAGGCACCCCCGCCCTGTTTATCGGAAATAATGCTTTCCAGGGAAGCAGCCGCCACATTCAAAGGGAGATCGAAACAGCGGTCCGCTTAGCTCTGCGGGAAAAAACCACATCCCCTCTTAAACTTCTAAACCGGAAAGACTCTCAGGTCAAAATACAGAGGCGCCTTACCCTGCCGGCGGTTTTAGGAGCTGCCGCAGTAGATGCTATCAACCCCTGTGCTTGTGCAGTACTGGTGCTTCTTCTGGGGACCATAATACTTGCTTCCCGCGGAAAAAAACGGCGCGTGCTGGGCGCTGGATTAGCCTTTACCGGAGCTTGTTATATATCCTACTTTCTGATGGGATTGGGCCTTTTTTCAGCATTAAAAATCTCAGGAATCCAGCGAATCATATATAAGATCACTGCCTGCTTGGCAATAATAATAGGAGCCTGGAATATCAAAGACAGTATTTTCCCGGGTAACCGTTTCCGGATTGAGGTCCCCCCTACATGGCAGCCGGCCTTGAAGCGCATAACATCAGGTATTACTTCCATACCGGGAGCTTTTTTTAGCGGGCTATTAATAAGCCTATTTCTCTTACCCTGCACATCAGGGCCGTATGTTGTCATCATCGGCATGCTGAGCCACACAGCAACCCGCCTACAGGCAGTCTGGCTGTTATTACTATATAATCTCATTTTTATTATTCCATTTATCCTGATAACTCTGGGTGTAGGGCTAGGCTTTACCACAACTGCCCGGGTAGAGCGCTGGCGGCAGGATAAACTCCCCCGATTTCATCTAATAACCGGGATATTTATGCTAACTCTGGGAGTAATACTGGTAATTCTTCTGAGCTAGGGATAAAGAATAAATTGGAAGAACAGCTGAAAAAAATATCCTCCCATTACTCTATGTAGATCCGCGGGAGAAGAGTATTCATTTTAATAGCAACTTTGTACACGGAGCTTTCTCCCCATTTCGCCACGTCTCCGATTGATATTTCCTCGTCCTGTTGAACGCCAAATAAGACAACTTCATCGCCAATTGTTATTCCTTTGGAACCTGTTATATCCACAGTTACATGGTTTGCTGACATATATACAACCATTGGCCACCGCTGTCCCTGGATCAATACTTCTGCTTTATTTACCCCGTTATGCGGATACCCGTCAGAATAACCCAAAGGCAGTGTAGCCATCAATGTATCTTTTTCAATTTTTTCCCGCCTGTGATAGGCAACGGTTTCTCCCGGGCGCATATTCTTCACATATACTACTCTTGTCTTTAGCGACATTGCAGGCTTTAGTTCAAGGTTAGGTAACTTCTCAAGACCGTAAAGACAATTTCCGGGTCGTACCATATCTAAAAATGAACCGGGGAAATTGGAAATTGCCGCACTGCTTGCCGCATGTCTTATTCCCACTGATATTCCCCTTTTTTTTGCTTCGGCGCATATCTGAACAAGCCGTTCCACCTGGATTTTATCAAAATCCAATTCTTCAGTCAGAGTTGTAAATATACCCTCAATGGCAATTTCCGGCATCGAAGCAACTTTTTCTATAAAAGGCACAGCATAATAATAAGGTACTCCGACCCGCCCCAAACCGGTATCTACCTTAATATGAACCTTTGCCCGCTTGTTTAACTTACGCGCTACTTTAGCAAGTATATCAACCGTTTCAGAAAATATTGACTGAGAGATATTTTTTTGGACAATCTGTTCCGCTTCCTGTCGTGAAAAAGAACCAAAGTTTAAAATCGGCCCTTTTATTCCATTGTCCCGCAACAATAACGCTTCCGGTACTTTAACAACAGCAAATTGTTGGATATTCTGTTTTTCAAGAACCTTGGCAGTTCCAATAAGCCCATGCCCATAGGCATTGCATTTTATCACAGCCATAATAGGACGATTATTTACCCGTTTACGAACTTGGGAGACGTTCCATGCGAGATTTTTATTATTGATTTCCAGCCAGGGATCAAAAAGCTCGCTGGGAATGTCCTTATAATCCATACTATTTGGCAGGTGTTTAGAAAAAGCCATACCTAAGGGAGCAATACCCGCCGCAGCTAAAAACTTTCTTCTTTTCATAGCAACTCCTCCATTTATTTTTTAATATTTTGCTAAATCAGTTATTGGTCGATTTTCTAGACAATTTAGATAATACCAATTTGAAAGATCCTTGTCCTATAATAATCTGCATTTTTTCACATAAAGGCAAGCCGAATTTATCTAATATGAAATGCTATGCCAAATTTGCGAAGAAATACTACAGCTTCGCCTATAATAGGGCAATCAAAATAGCCTTTTAACAAATAGAATAGATGCATGACACAGAGTATAGTATATTATTAAGGAAAGAAGTCATAAAACAAATGAAGTAAAATCACATTAAATGGAAAGGAGTAATTATGAAGATTCTAAATAAGCTTAACGTTTTTATTCTGGCAGTGCTTTTTCTTATTTCAAACCAAATATTTGCTCAAGATGCCTCTCCCTTGAAAACCGTTCTAACCAATTGTTCTGTAATAGATTGCACAGGTGAGGCACCCATGAAAGGGGTAACAGTGGTTATTACCGGTAATACTATTACAGAAATAAAACACGGATCCTATCAGCAAACTCCTGGAGAAAAGAATGTAAAGGTGTTTGACCTTGAAGGAGCATATGTGCTCCCGGGCTTGTGGAATATGCACGTACATCTATCCGATCTGCTTCCGGATGTACACAATATGCTCGGACACGAACCCACCCTTCCAGCAGCTATACGGGCAGGCAGAAACGCTATGGATGCACTCAGCAGGGGCTTTACAGGCCTCAGAATAGTGGGGGAACGGGACTATATCGATATTGCCTGGAGAGATGCATTTGACGCGGGTGTTTTTGTGGGACCACGTATTTATGCTGCCGGGAAAGTTGTGACTCCCTCACAAGGGAATCCCTTGGAACCTGACTGGCCTGTTGAGATTTACGCAGATGGACCAGATGAAATACGGAAGGCTTTGCGGGAAAACATAGCAAGAGGAATTGATTTTGTAAAAATTTTTGCTCCTCCTCTCCAAGCTGATGAGATGGCCACAATAATTGAGCTCGCCCATAAACATGGGCTAAAGGTAACTGCCCATTCCGGGGGGGAGAGTGCGCATAGGGCAGTTGTTGCAGGTGTTGACTGCATTGAACATGGAACAATGATATCCGATGAAACTATTCAACTTATGGCTGAAAAGGGCACATTTTTGTGTCCCACAGTTGTGTGTAATCTGAGTGAAGAATATATTCGGGAGCGCGAAGATAGGCTGGCAAAACTGGGATTCTCTGATGAAAAAGATGTTGTAGAGGGAAGGATTTTAGTAGCCTATGCCGATGAGAGACCTCAGAGAGTAGCAGCAAGACACCGGGAGATAATCGTCAAAGCAGCTAAGGCAGGAGTAAAGATTCTTAGTGGAAGCGACTCGAATCCGCTGGGAGAACTCGGTATTTTAGAAATTGAACAACTTGTTTTGTCGGGATTAACCGAAATGCAGGCATTAATTGCTGCCACTAGAAATTGTGCAGAAATGTGCGGTGTCCTGGATGAGCTTGGTACTATTGAAAGGGAAAAGATCGCTGATTTGATTGTAGTTGCAGATAATCCCCTGGATAATATATCAAATCTTAGAAAATTAAAGATGGTGTTCAAAGATGGAAAACCAGTCAATCTTCATAAGGACAAAGGACAGTCCAGTTTCTGGGAACTCTACTTTAAATAAGTTTGGAGAAAATAATGAGTGAGAGAAAATTATTTAGCCTGGATTATTCACGAGTCGAGGTTGCTGCAGATGCAAGGCACAGGGTATGAAGCTGTGGTCCTTCACCGCGAATACCCTGTAACGAAGCAGATGCGGTGAGATCGGCTCGCTCGGAGAGTAAAAAAATGGCG
>JAUVXM010000086.1 GCA_030603565.1 Candidatus Aminicenantota bacterium | reverse complement strand
GACTGCCTGTCTTAATCGAATTAACGCTTCTTTATTCATTGTTATAATATATCCTTTTTCTAAAAACCTTAAAAATTAAATCTATCATAATTGAATATAAATTGCTAAAATGAGTCTCTGATTTCATTTGGCATATAGCCGGTATCAGATAAAGTTGAAGTTAGGGATTAAGCGACATTGAAGATTTAGCCTTCTGATAAGGCTTTTCGAGGGAATCCGGCGCAGCCGGACTGTGAGCATGTTTGACCCACGGACGGGGGGAGTTGCGCAGCAGCCGAGAAAAACGAAGAAGAATGGCGTTAAAAATCTGAAGCGAGATTAATCCCTAACTTCAGCTTTATTACAGAGGAATAAAATTATAATTGTCATTTTTCATGGCTACCCTGCCAAAGAAATAATCGGGGTCATGATTTAAAGCGATGATCCATTCTTCCTCTACAGCCTGTTTTAAATAGATATCTTTGTTCTTAAGCGTCTCTATAGGATAAAGGTCATAACTCATAATATAAGGCAGGTTTATGTGGGCCGATGTCGGGATCAAATCCCCGAGAAAAAATATCACCTGGTCTTCCGCATATATTTTTACACATTGATGACCAGCTGTATGTCCGGAAACTGGGATTACTTCCACTCCCTTTGTCACCTCTGATATTCCTTCCTCAAGTTGTAATAACCCATTTTCTTTTAATGGCCTAAAATATTGGGGTAAATAACTTGGCTTATCCCGGGCAGAAGGATTTAAAGCAGTTTTCCATTCAACTTTCTGGATAATATATTTTGCCTGGGAATATACGGGCACAAACTCACCGGATTCTTTTTTCACTGTATTCCCGCCGCAGTGGTCAAAATGAAGGTGAGTGTTTATTACATAATCTATGTCATCTACACCGACTCCCACATTTCCGAGCGCATAAATCAATCCCTGCTTTCTCTCCAGAGAATAATACTCAACCATTTTTTGTTTTAAATCCACTCCTGCACCTGTTTCAATCAGAACCAGGCTCCGGCCGGTATCAATAAGTAACGAATTTAATCCCAGTTTTATCCGGTTCTCTTTATCTACAGGGTACTTTTTTTGCCACAAGACCTTGGGAACCACTCCAAACATAGCCCCGCCATCAAGATAGAAAAAACCGTCCCTTAGTCCATAGATTTTGAATTTTCCTAAAAATAGATGATTAAGACTCATTTAAGAAGTTTCTCTAGGTTGTAAACAAGATTATCCCGGTCATAATCAGCAAGTTCGATCTCATCCGTATCCATACGCAGGGCATCTTCCGGGCAAGCCTCTACACAAAAACCGCAAAAACAGCAGCGGCTGATATCGATGATAAACCTGGCAGGATATTTCTGTATCTCAGGATCCGGGTCTTCCTCTGCTTCAATAAAGATACATTCTGAAGGACATACTGTAGCGCACAACATACAGACTACACATCTAGGCTTACCGTCTTCTCTCTTCATCAAGCGATGTAAACTTCGGTGTCTTTCTGCAATTTTCTGCCTTACTTCAGGATACTGGATAGTAACTGCCCCTTTTCTCTTTGTCTTGATATGAAATAGATTTAAGATATGAAAAAACATATTCACGCTAAAATGACGGGTCGTGATTATGCCTCCCCGGATGATCTCAATAAAATAACCCAGTTGTTTTAACATTTTATAATATACTCATTATAATCGCTGTAGCCACAATATTTATCAAGCTTAAAGGTATGAGCAATTTCCAGCCGAAATCCATGAGCTGATCGTAACGGAAACGCGGATAGGTCCACCGCAGCAGTATCTGCAGCCAACAGAAGAAAAACACCTTGATATTAAACATAAGGACCTGGAAAAGAACAACAATCCCATGCGGCAGCAGCCATTCTCCTCCCCAGGGAAAACGAAATCCATCCGCATACAGCCAAGGTACCTGGTATCCCCCAAAGAAAAGGGTTGTTAGTAAGCATGATATTATGAGGACTTTCATAAAATCCGTAAACATATACATTCCCCATTTCATGCCACCATATTCAGTAAAAAACCCTACAATCTCGGATTCCCCTTCAGGAAGATCAAAGGGCACTCTTTCTGACTCTGCCATAGTTGCAAAAAGAAATATTAAAAATCCCAAGGGCTGAAGAAAAATCCCCCATTTAGGCAGCCAGCCAAACAGAAGTTCCCCTTGAAAATCTACAATAGCAGAAAAATCAAGGGACGGAAAGACCATTACCAGACCGATAAGGGATAGACCCAGGGCTACTTCATAAGATATCAGCTGGGCCGCCCCCCTCAAGCCACCGATAAGAGTCCATCTGTTATTAGATGCCCAACCGCTAAGCAAAACTCCATAGATGGTAAAGGAAAGCATAGCTAGGACAAAAAGAAGCCCCACATTTATATCAAGCACCTGAAGCTTTATCTCCTTCCCTCCGATTTTCAATATATCCCCAAAAGGTATGGTTGCGATAGTAACTCCTGTAAAAAAGAAAGATAGAAAAGGAGCTAAGTCATGGAGAAATTTTCGGGAAAAAGAAGGGGTAAAATCCTCTTTAAATGCCATTTTGATAGCATCAGCAAAGGGCTGGAATAAGCCGATGATCCTTATCCCAAAAAAATTCGCCCGGTTAGCTCCGATACGGTCCTGCATCAAAGCGCTTTCTTTCCTTTCAGCCCAGGTAAGATATAGAGTAATAAGAAGGAACCAAACTAAAGCACAGACAATTTTTACCAGTACGATTAAGGTTTCAATCATTATTTCTCAAAAAAAGGGATTTCTTTCTGCATCTGCCGGAATATCTCCTCAGGAGATAAAAACTTTTTATAATATTTAAAATTAACATCCAATTTTGTTCCCAGTTCAGCCAAAATCTTCCATTCAGCTTTACCATCTCCTGGAGCTTCTAAAACCGGACTAAATTTTTGGATCTTTCCGTCCACATTCGTTAAAGAACCGCCTTTTTCAGGGGTCATAGCAGTCGGAAACATTATACCGACCTTTGAGTCCAATTCACTCCTGTGGGGAGTAAATAGAAATGTATCTTTTATCCTGTCGAAATAAGCCTGTATATCAGAAAGACTGAATATTTCAGCAATATAATTACCGAAAATAATCAGGACTTCAGTTTCATCTGCCAGGTTGCCCAGTTCAAATGGTGTTATCTCAAATCCAAGCTCTTCTGCTCCTTTTTTGTTGGGAGTCCTATCGGAAGTTAAGAGTATAGCGTCCGATTCCCCTGCCGGAGGGTCTATAAAAAATATGTTTTTTATTCCCAGGTCATCCTGAAAAATCTTTTTCAGCAAAAACAATTCCTCATTGGTCAAAAAAGTGTTTAAAAGCAGGGTTATTCGGGATGTCTTTTTTTTGTATAAAAGCCGTTTGATCTTTTCCGTAAAAAAAGCAAGGACAGCTTCATAGTTTTTAATACTTATATTATTGTTTGCTATTATTTTTTCAGCTCTATTTTCATCAAGTGAATAGTAACCATAACGTCCAATATCACAGATCCAGTAGCTGTTTATCTCAGCATTTTCCCTGGCGCTAATTCGGTATACCCTTTTAGGAAGATCAAACCGGGAAAACCCCCGGTGATGCTCAATAAATATATTACATCCACGGGAACAAAGAGGGCAGATAGCTTCACCTTTTTCCAAAAACCAACTGCGGGTTTGAAACCTAAAATCCGTATCTGTAATAGCTCCTACCGGGCATAGCTGAGCCAGATTACCCGAGTAATTGTTATCAATCGGCATTCCATCCAATATATTAACTTCTGTAGCAATCCCCCGTTCAAATACTCCCATCTCACCAGTGCCAACAACTTCCCGCAGAAAACGGACACACCTTCGGCAAAGAACACATCTTTCATTATCATGAATAAGATGCTTCCCCAGCCTTATTTTTTTCTCCCGTCTTTCTTTTGATTCTGAAAAATTATTTTCAAACAATCCATATTCTTCATAATAATCCTGAAGTTTACAATCACCAGCCTGGTCGCATATAGGGCAATCCATGGGATGCTCTGCCAAGAGAAATTCCAACACTCCTTTTCTGGCTTCTACCACTTTTTCACTCTTAGTGTGGACCTTCATCCCATCCTTGACCTGGGTCGAACAGGCCAGTTCCAGTTTGGGAAGGCCTTCAATCTCTACCAGGCACATCCGGCAGGTTCCCTCTGGAGGAAAAGCAGGGTGGTAACATAAATGCGGAATTTCAATACCGGCATTTTCAGCTGCCTTAAATACAGTCATGCCTTTTTCGACATGCACTTCTCTGTCATCAATATAAATTTTCATCATTTTATACTAGTTTCTAGCTCATCTCTAAACTTTTTCACAATAGATAAAATTGGCATAGCTGCCGCGTCACCCAGTGGACATAGAGTTTTTCCCACCATATTTGAAGCCAGCCGGGCGATATTATCTATATCACCGTCTTTACCTTCTCCCCGAGAAATCCGGGTTACTATCTTCTTGATCCATGAATTTCCTATGCGGCAGGGTGTACACTGGCCGCATGACTCATGGGAATAGAATTTAGTGATGATTGTTAGTACATCCAGAATGGACGTATCTTCATCTAAAACAATAACTGCCCCCGACCCTATCATTGAGTCCGCTTTCATCAATGTATCACTGTCCATTGTGATATCTATCTCATCTGCTTTTAGGATCGGCGATGACATTCCTCCGGGGATAACCGCCTTTAATTTTTTTCCTTCCTTCATGCCGCCGGCATATTTGAATATTAGATCTTTTAAGTTGGTTCCTACCGGAAGCTCATAGATCCCGGGATTTTTCACCATTCCGCTCACACCAAAAATACGAGTGCCGCCATCATTTGGAAGTCCCAGAGCACAAAACCACTCCGCTCCCTTCAGAATTATGGAAGGTATATTGGCTAGCGTTTCAACATTGTTGATCACCGTAGGACACTGAAACAGCCCTATTGAAGCAGGAAAAGGAGGTTTTAACCTCGGATTTCCCCGTTTTCCCTCTAGGGATTCCAGCAAGGCAGTCTCCTCACCACATATATAAGCTCCTGCTCCTCTGTGAATAGTAATATCCAGGTCAAATCCGCTTCCCAGTATATCTTTGCCTAAAAAGCCCTTCTGAAAAGCCTCATCAATGGCTGTTTCGAGTCTTAAGGCAATATTTTCATATTCTCCGCGGATATATATGTAGGCAGTGTTGATCCCCACGCAATATGAGGAAATTATTATTCCTTCTAGTAATAAATGGGGATTATGGGTCATGATATACCGGTCCTTTATTGTTCCCGGCTCGCCTTCATCAGCATTTACACACATATATTTTGGCTTATCCCCATTCTGAGGAACAAAGCCCCATTTTACCCCAGCCGGGAAACCTGCGCCCCCCCTTCCTCTTAGATTAGCAGCTTTAGCTTCTTTTAGTATCTTTTCCGGGTTCAACTCTGTCAATGCCTTTTTTACCGCCTGGTACCCATTGTGCTTAAGATAAACATCCAGCTTAAAAAAATTATCAATACTGAAATGTTCCGATAATACTTTTTCTTTCAATTTTTTCTACTCTAAATTATCCAGTATTTCATTGATCTTCTCTTTATCCAGATGACCATGATAATCGAAGTTCACCATCATAGAGGGTGCCTGTTCACAGGCCCCCAGGCATTCTACTGTAGATAAAGTAAACCTCTTATCCGAAGTCGTCTCTCCCGGTTTTATTCCCAATTTTTCCTCAATAAAATTGAGAATATTAGCGGCACCCATAAGAGTACAGGTTAAATTTGAACAGACCTGAATATGATACTTTCCCACGGCCTTACGATTAAACATAGTATAGAAGGATACAACTTCTCTTACTTTGACTTGGGAGATACCCAATAAAGATGCTGCCAGAATTTCCTCTTCTTCAGATATCTGACCAAATTCCTTCTGGATTACATGTAAAACCGGTAAGAGAGCAGCTTCTTTTTGAGGATAACGGGCAATGATCTTATCGATCGTTTTCTTTGTCTTATCCGAAAATTCCAGGCTCATCTATCCAGCTCTCCTCCGATCATATTAGTTGAACCAAATGTCGGGATAATATCAGCAATATAATGACCTTTTATCATTTCTTCCAAAGCGGAAACAATGTGCAAACAAGGGGCTCTAAGATGCAGGCGATAAGGGTGATCCGTCCCGTCAGAAACGATATAGAAGCCTAGCTCCCCGTTTCCCCCTTCCACTGAAAAATAGACATCTCCTTTTGGCGGTCGAATACCATGCCCACTCATAAAAAAATTAAAATGATTTATAAGACCTTCGATATTGGTATATGTATCTTCCTTGGGAGGTACGGTATATTTTTTTCCTTTAACCAGAATATCAGGGCGCACATCTTTTTCAGAACCTTGAAGGTTAGGAGAAAGCTTGACTCTTTCTTCGGCTTTTTTTGACCGGGAAGCTTTTATTGCCTCATCCGGTTCAATTCCTTTGGCCATAAGGCCAGCCCTTGAAGATGATTCCGGCATTTTCTCTACAGCCTGTTCAATAATCCGGAGACTTTGTTCCATTTCTTTCATCCGGACCATGTACCGGTCAAAATTATCTCCTTTATCTCCTAGAGGTACTTCAAATTCCAATTGATCATAGACCAGGTAAGGGTGTGCTTTGCGGACATCATAACTTACTCCAGAAGCACGTAAGCAGGGCCCTGTAAAACCATAATTTACAGCCATTTCAGGATTTACAACCGCCACATCCCGGGTTCGATCCATCCAGATTTTGTTTTTGTCCAGTAATCCTTTCACATCTTTTAAAACACGCCGGGTAACTTTCATAGCCTTATCCATCAATCCCTTAAAATCCGGATGAAGGTCCGCTCTCACCCCTCCTATACGGATGTATGAGGTTGTCATCCTGGCGCCTGTAGTCTGTTCGATAAAATTCCATATCTCTTCGCGGGCTTGAATGTAATACAGAAAAACCGTAAAAGCTCCGCATTCCATAGTCATGGCAGCAAGGGCAGTCAAGTGATCAGATACTCGGGAAAACTCGCTCATAATGACCCTGATATACTGGGCCCTTTCTGGAGCTTCCATCTCCAGCATTTTCTCCATAGTCATTACATAACCAAGATTATTTATAAGCGGGGAAACATAATTCAGCCTGTCTGTATAAGGTAAAAGATTAAAATAGGTCTTATGTTCACAGGTCTTTTCAAATCCACGATGAAGATATCCGACCTCCACTTCCGAATTTCTTACTACTTCTCCCTCAAGTTCCAGCATTATCCTGATAGTACCATGCATAGCAGGATGAGACGGCCCCATATTTATTAAAAGGCTTTCTTTGCTGGCTTCTTTTTGAATCCGAGTCATTATGTTTATCTTCTCAATGGTATTTTTGGCTGACGTTTTCGTAAAGGATAATCCTTGCGCAAAGGATACCCCTCAAACTCTTCATACATAAACAGACGCCGCATATCAGGGTGTCCTTTAAAATTTATCCCGAACATATCAAAGACTTCTCTTTCAAGCCAATTGGCATTTTTCCAGAGGTCGAAAAGAGAGTCAATATCAAGTTCATTTTTCCTAACTTCGGCTTTGATCCGAATTCGATTATTACTGGAAATAGAAAAAAGATGATAAACCATTTCAAAACAACCTTTGCTGCTCAAATAATCCACACATGTAAGGTCAAGAAGCATTGTGAATTCACAGGGTCTGTTTTTTAAAAATTCCATAATATTTAGCAAAGCATCTTTCTCTATTTGGACAACAGTATCCCCCAACCTATCCGGGATTTCCGTAACTTTTTCCGGAAAAGTCTTTTTTAGGACTTCTATTACTTTTTTATTTTCCATTGCCAGTCTTGTTTTTGATGCTGAATCTTTTCTTGTAGTTTTTCTATAGCATTTAAAATCGTCTCAGGTCTAGGTGGACATCCGGGAATATAAACATCCACCGGGATAATTTTGTCTATTCCCTGGACAACTGCATAATTGTCATATATCCCACCGCTCACTGCGCAGGCTCCACATGCGATCACCCAATTCGGCTCACACATCTGGTCATACACAGTTTTAAGCACAGGAGCCTCTTTTTGAGAAATAGTCCCTACTACAAACAACATATCTGCCTGCCGGGGAGAAAATGTAGTCATCCCGGCACCAAAGCGGTCAAAATCCCAATGAGCACAGGCAGCTGACATATATTCCATACCGCAACAGGCAGTTATAAAAGGGTAATGAAAAAGAGAGTATTTACGCCCCCATCCCAACATATAATTGATTTTTGTGGCTATAAAACCTCCATTAAGGGTCTCTCGGTAATATGCTCGAGGTTTTATTTTTCCCATAAAAATGCTCCCTTTTTCCAGGCATAAATAAATCCCAAGGCCAGAATTAAAATATAAACTGCCATATAAATCAAAGCCGGAGACCCAATCTTTTTAAAAACCAGAGCCCAGGGGAAAAGAAATACTACCTCCACATCAAAGAGGAGAAATAAAAAAGCAACCAAATAATACTTAATAGGAACAGGAGTGATCCTATCCTGAAGGTAGGGGCTTCCACATTCAAAAGGAGTATTTTTAGTCGGATTTGACTTTTTGGGTCCGAGGATCTTGTTTATCAAAACCAGAATAATTCCTAGTACACCAGTCACAAGAAATACTAAGAAAAGTTCGCTCATGGTTTTTTAAAAGATTTAAATTTTATAAAATTAATTTAGAATATGCAAACTATTTAATACTTATTTTTATTTCTCCCTATTTCGGCCCAAAAAGGGTCAAATATTGACAATACACTCTCTAATAAAGATAATGTGATTTTATGAATAAAAAAAAATATTATCAGGTCCTATTAATATTTCCAGTTTTTCTATCCCTTCTGTTACTGAACTTTTGTAATTCTTCCAAACCAAAAGTTATCAAGCTCAGCCGAAAAGGAACCTTAAAGCTGATTGACTCCCTTAAGCAGGAAAATGTTGTTTCTACACCCTTTTCCAACATCATCAAGCATTTTGATTCAGTTGATGAAAGAGCAATTACTATTAGCAATATGTTTCTGTTCCGTGATCTTTCCACTAGTAAACAAAAGGTCTGGGGATTTACCACCAAACGTTCTATTCTAGGTGGAGATGAAGCAACCGCCCCAAAAGGAATGGAAGTTTTTCTGAATGATAATCCGATAAATTTTCTGGAGGAACAGAAAAACAATTCCCTTTACTGGAAGTGGATCAAGACTTCAAAAAAAATCGAAATAGAATATGACAAAAATTATAACAAACGTTTCAACTGTCTGATCCTAGATGAAGGTGAATCCTTTTCGTTTGAGACGATTCTGCCTGATGGCCCTGTAGAGTTCAAAATCTTCGCCCGCAGAAACTGGCACCCGATGGACCTTGATGTTCACTTGGATGACCAGTTGCTAAAAAAAAATACCGTAGGCCGGAATACCTCCTATTTTCTTATTAAGAGCCCGCCCAAACCCGGCACACATACAATCACCATCAAGGCATCAATATCAACTCGCATAAAAAAAACAAAACCTACTATACCCCGCCTGCAAATTTACCAACTTAGGGTCAAGACCAAAAACGACGTGATCCTCTTTTTTCCTTCCTCAGAAAAACAGCAAGAACTCTCAAACGGAAAAATCAGAGTAAGATACCATTCCGATCAGGACGAATCAGGAAATTTCAATCAGTATCACAATCTATTCCAGATCTGTAGTGATTTCATCCTTGATGAATTTGCTCAATCCGAAAACCCGGAGAACATCAAAAAAAATCTTACCTTTGAAGACCTGTCTATAAATGCTCTGATGGCTCCACCGCAGAGCCGGTTTGAATTCAAGGTCTATGTTCCGAACAATTGCTTCCTGGAATTCGGTGCCGGAATATTCCGCTATAAGGAAAATCCACCTTCCAAAGGAGTAAAGTTTAAAGTCTTAGTTGACATCAATGGCAATCGTAAAACAATATTTGAACGTGAAATCACTTCAAAACCAGGAAGGCTAAGAGACCAGATTATCCATAAAAAAATCGACTTTTCAGAATATGCCAATAAAAAACTCAACCTGATCTTTCTTACGGAAAATCTCGAAGAAAAAGAACAGGTCCCCCCAGACAAACTGGCTTTGGCATTCTGGGAAAACCCCCTTATTTACCATCCTGAACCAGACAATTTAAAAGTGATCCTTATCTCCCTCGACACATTAAGAGCGGATCACTTGAGTAGTTACGGCTATCATCGTAATACCAGTCCTAACATAGATGAACTTGCCAGGGACGGAGTTTTGTTCGAAAACACTTACGCCCAATGTTCATGGACACTGCCTTCCCATATGTCTATGTTATTCTCCCTGAATTCCGCCAGCCATCAAGTATTTTATAACGACCAGAAAGTGGACAGCTCTTTACCGTCACTGGCATCCTTTTTACAAAAAGCCGGATTTATTACTTATGCTTTTACTGGCGGTGGTTATGTGAGTAGTATATATGGATTCTCCAAAGGTTTTGACTGGTATGACGACCCGATCAGAGGACAAAACACTTCAAGCAACCAAAATGAAGCGGAGAATCTTTTCGCTTATACATCAGATTGGCTAAAAAAAAATAAGGATAAACCTTTTTTTCTCTTCCTCCATACATTTCAAATTCATGGCCCTTATGATAGCCCCTCTCCCTGGAATGAAATGTATCTCAAAAAAACCGCTCCCTGGGAAAAAATCGGCCTCAGAAATTTTCTGGATAGAAACGGCGAAGATTATTCTTTTTCTCTAGAAGAAAAAGACAATATTATCTCCCTTTACGATGGAGAGATCAGTTACACTGACGAGACTCTAATCAAACCCCTGGTCAACCAATTGAAAGAACTGAATATTTATAACAATACTCTCCTGATCATTACTTCGGACCACGGAGAAGAATTCCAGGAGCACGGCGGCTGGCTGCATGGAAGAACCTTATATAATGAGCTGCTCCGGGTCCCGCTACTAATAAAATTCCCCAACTCTGAATACAAAGGAGCTCGAATCAGCCCTATAAGCCGTGTAATTGATATTTTACCTACGATCCTGGATATTGCAAAAATAAAATACGACAAAAACCTTTTTGACGGAAAAAGTCTGTTAAATGTGATCACAGAAAAAGAAAAAGAAGACAGGGTTTTTATCAGCGACCTGGCACACAAAGATTTACCCGTACCATGCCCAGCGATTATCGCTACAAATAGAGATCAGCTCAAATTTATCATTACCAAATCCACAGAAGGAATAAAAGATGTTGAAACATATGACTTGCTGAGAGATCCTAATGAAAACCATAATATCATTACCAAAGCAAATCAAATACGGAAAAAAGTCATATCATTTCTAAACAACTATTACCAGGACAAAATGCAGATAAAACGAAGCAATGCCAGGATCCGAATGAATAAGGAACTGGAAGAAAAACTTAAAGCCTTAGGATATCTCCGCTGAGTGATAAATATTCCCATAGCCTGAAACCCATGTTGTTAAAAATAAAATCGTGGAGCCAAATATCACTGGCAGCTCTATTCTGTCTGTGTTTGGTCTGCTGTTCCCCATTTAAAGAAAATCCCAGACAAAACGTTATCCTCATAACTCTTGACACACAGAGATACGACTATATTAGTGCTTACTCCCCCCAGAAGGCCAAGACTCCCAATATTGACTCATTGGCAGAAAAAGGCACATTATTCGAAAACTGTTACTCAGAAGTTCCCATAACACTCCCCTCTCATGCAAGTATATTCTATTCTCTCCCCTCCCATAAGCTTCAAATTTACAACAATGGACAGGTACTTCCAAAAACTAAAGAGCTGCTATCCTTAGCCGAAATTTTTCACCAAAAAGGTTTCAACACTGCAGCCTTTATCTCCCTTGGTGTATTAAAATCACAATTCGGCTTAAACAATGGTTTCAACACTTATGATGACAAACTTCCTAGCAATAGATGGTATCTAAACGCTGAAGAAGTCAACTCTAAAGTCTTTCCCTGGCTTGAAAGTCAAAAGGATAATAATTTTTTCCTGTGGATCCATTATTCCGACCCTCATCTTCCCTATGCTCCGCCTAACCTGCCTCCTGATTTGAGTATTTTTCTCAATGATAAAATCCACTCCCAACTATGTATTCAAAAAGGCGAAAAGCATTCTCTCCAATTCAACCTAACTCCAGGTAAAAACATAATTTCATTTAAAATTCTCAATAACTTTCCTGACCAACGTGATGATTACAGAATGAGGTTTAAAAATACTAAGTTCATCAATACAGAGGAATTAGAATTAAAATTTAAAGAACTTCTTTTCTATGATAATAATGCTCAAAAAAATATGTTAATAAAAGAAAAAAGTCACATATTTATTTTTAATAAAGGGAAAGACATGCAATTCACCCTAAGATTTGAGGGGGACCTAAATCTTTTTCCTTTCGAGCAGGTTGAACTATACAAAAAAGAAGTAGAATATATGGACAAACAGATCGGCGAGCTTATTAAAACTCTCAATAGCCACGATATTTATAAAAATACTATAATCATTTTAGCCGGAGATCACGGTGAAGGTCTTGGGGAAAATAAAACTAATTTGGGAGAGCAATATTTCGGACATATTCATTACCTTTATAACATCTACATGAAAGTTCCGCTTATCATTACAAAACCATTCTCCAACTCCCCAGGAAAAAGAATAAGAACACCTGCCGAATTAAAAGACATTGCTCCTACCATTCTCGGAATAATGGGATGGAAAAAGAAGAAATATCATTCGGGAAAAGATCTATATCTGAGTAAAAATCAAGTTAATTCCCTCATTTTTGAGGAAACCTATACTCCTGAAGCAATTTACGATAGGTTCGCCGTTTTAATTTTCCCATGGCATCTCATCTTTACTCCATCTGAACAACACTATGAACTTTTTAACCTACAAACAGATGCTGATGAGAAAATAAATCTTTATCAAAAACTAAAAGATCTTGATGAAATAAAAAAACTTCAAGGTATGCTTAAACAACATGCTCTGGATATTTTAAATCAAAAAAAAGATATTAAGATAGACAAGAAAAATTTTGAGATGTTGAAGTCTCTTGGCTACATAAAATAAAGAGTCAAGTTATGCAAAAAAGTAGACATGAAATTTCTCTTGCAAGCATTTAAAATAGACATAACGAACGAAAAAATACTTCGAGCATTGGGATATATTAAATAATTAAAGTGTCAATATTTTGTACACTTTATTGCACTTAATGTCCATTTTGTCCGCTCTTAAAATTTCAGTTTAATCTAACTTGTTTATTTTGCGTTAATTACAATTTTCTAAATTTGGCGTAAAACTTGCTTGTTTAATCAATGTAATAAAAATGTATGTACTAAAAATGGCATGATAAGGAACAACATGAAACTATCCACAAAAAAGATAAGTATTATCTTCATTATATCTGGTTTTTTATTATTTTCTCTTTCAGGAACAATTTCTGCCTTATCAAAAAAATATAAAATTACTACAGAAAAAGCCAATATCTATTTAGAACCAAGTGATAGCAGCCCAGTTATTGAAGTCCTTGATAAAGATACAGTTTTAATGAGTGCAAGCCCCCGGAAGTTTAGAAAAGTCTGGAACTATGTATATTTTAAAACTGAAGATTCTGGAAAGACAAAAGCCGGCTATGTAAATGATGATTCAATTATAAAAATCACTACGACTACCAATGTTATTACCATACAAACACAAAAATGATTTATTCATAAAAAATGTCGATTTATATGGCATCTATTTTTAAATAAATATTCTACCCTGATTGATTCGTATATCCTATTTACTATTTCGTTTACAATATAATTTCTATTTATAATCGACATTTTTTACCTTTCAGGCGAGCCGATCTTACCGCATCT
>JAUVXM010000100.1 GCA_030603565.1 Candidatus Aminicenantota bacterium | reverse complement strand
AAAAAAGCAATCAAAAATAGAAATTTAAAAAAATAATCCTTGCTAGAGCTGAAATAACCCCGTGAATCCTTGTTTTCCTGAGGAAGAGGAGCCCTCAGGTTCTTCACCCAGCTCCAGGCCTCCTACTGTCTGAATCGCAGTGTAGGTCTAGCAATAATCCTTCCCTCATCATCAATTAAGAAATTACTAAAGGGAAGAAAACAATCTGGAAAGGTTCCAGTAGGAGTTGGTTGCCGTATATGATGAATCGAAAGCAATCAAGCCGATGGCGGCGGGGATTGCTTTATAAAATGGCTAACTTTCGATCCTGTAGACTTTAAAACCCACTTGGTCGGCATCGGAAAAAATGATATATTCGCCGGTAAAAATAACAATTTTTTGAGGCGGCTCAGAAGGATCTCAGGTTCTGCATCCCTCCGCCATCGGGCCACGAGTGGTTCTGTCTTCCAGTAGCCTTAATGAATTACAAATTGGTTTTATAATTTTATAGTAGTCCTTTTACGCCTTCTGCCAAATACTATCAATATTCAATCTCATCCCTCCCCAAAACAAAACCAATGATTTGACAGTAGAGCCTTGGTATTCTAAAATGGAAAAAGGTTTAAGATGATGCAAGGGGATGGAAATGAAATTATATAAGATTTTAGTTTTAACTATTATTCTTTCAATCATTTCTTTTTCATGTAACCAACAGAAGACTAAGTGGCAAGGAACCATTAAAGAAGTAAATGGTGTAACAATTGTAAAGAATCCTATTGAACCAATGTATGGAGAGGAAATTATTGAGATAGAGAAGGATTTATCCATTAAAGAAGACCTGAGTGATGAAGGTTTGCTCAACATTTTCTCATCCGGATCGGCGTATTCCGGCCGGACCGAGAGAATCATCGCTCTGCCGGAACTCGAAAGCCCCCGCCAGATCGTTGTCGAGAAGGGGAGAGTCTATTTTGTCGACAGGCGGAATGTCGTTGTCTACAATCTCTCGGATGGGCGATTTCTAATGAAAATCGGAAAGCTTGGACAAGGACCCGGAGAATTCAATATGGGTCCGAAGCGCTTGTCCGTTTTAGGTGACCGATTAATCGTCCAAGATTTGCTCAGTTTTGAATGCTTCAACTTGGAAGGCATCCACACCGGTGGGATTAAGGATCCGGATTTAATCGCCTTTTATTCATTTCTTCCCGTTGGCCGTAATTTCGTGGGATTTCCTATGCTCCGATATGAAGACGGCTCATTGTCCGGGCCGTCCGGCCGTATCTATGATTCCAATCTCAAGCTCAAACGGAAATTCTTCGGCGAGTTGCCCGCCTTGCCCTCGGCTCCCCCTCCGCCCGGAAGAGCGAAACCGAGGGGGAGGAGCGACAAGCTCCTTATCCGGGACTACGGGGACTATACGGTTTACGAAGACAGGATCTACGTGGCCGATTCCAGTAGGGGATTCTCGATCTCGGTTTTCGATGAAAACGGGATTCTCCTCCGCGAGATCAAACACTCTTTTGACAAGGTCAAGGTGCAGAAGAGCTTCGTCGACAAGGTCGTAAAGGAATGGAAGGCATCAAGGGACTGGCAGACGTATTACTCGCATGTCAATCCCGTGGTGCCCGAGTATTTCCCCGCGCTCATTGATTTTAAGATCGATTGTGGGCGGATCTGTGCTCTTACGGCGGCCAAGAAGGACGACTTATATGAAATCATCCTCATGGACCTTGAAGGCAAGATCCTGGGAAGAGAATTCCGATTCCCGCTGCAGCCCAATTTTGAGATGCCTTTCTTTAACGGTTTTAAGTACGACATCGAGGGGAATAAACTCGTCTGGTTTGACTACAACGACGACAAGGAGACCTACGAACTGCACATCCGCTGAAAAGGCAGATTTTTATCCTAAAATTTGGGAGAGGAAGAGAAGATAAAAAACCGAGGGGAGTAAGGTCCTACCCTTGTTTCAGGTTGTAGTTTAGAATATTATATAAAAGATGCAGCAAATTTTTTCAATGAAAAAATTTATCTGAGTTATTCGAAGAAGGGAGTAAAAATGAGAAAGCTAATTTATTTTGGTTTAATTCTTTCCTTATTTTTCTACTGCGGATCAAAACAGGAAAAGATAGAAAGGATAATGGAAAATGGAGTGGAAGTGATCGTTAATCATTTAGAGCCTTACCAGGTTAAAGATGGACCTACCACTTTGACTCTTGAAGAAGAATGTGTGATTGATACTGAAAGGGAAGACTTGACGGATTTGGGAATATCAGAAATTGGAGCTTTTGATATTGATTCAGAGGGAAATGTTTATTTCATTAGTAGCTCCCAAATATTTAAATTCGATAAGAAAGGAAATTTTGTTAAAACATTTGGGAAAGAAGGGCAAGGCCCAGGAGAATTTCAGCGCCCGGCAAATTTAGGAGTCAATTCTAAAGGAGAGATAGCGGTAACTGATATTCGAAATTATAAAATTTCTTTTTTTCAGAGAGATGGGACTCTTATCAAAGAGATCAAGATAAAATTATTGGGTATAGAAGATGGAGTTCCCTTAGAAAATGGAAATTATCTCTTTATGCAGAGGAAAATTGAAGCCTCTGCAGAAAAACTTGAGGCTATTTTGTCTCTTTTTGATTCTAACTTTAAAAAGATAAAACAATTGGATAAAAGAGAATTTCCAAATCCAGCTATAGGTAGGGAGCTGGAAGCTACATACCACAATTTAGTCTGGAGTCTCTCAAAGGATAAGATTTTTACTGGTACTCAAGACAGAGGTTACGATATTAATGCCTATGATTTTGAAGGAAATCTTTTGAGAAAAATAAGAAAGGGATATAAAAGGATACTTACGTCTGGAGAGTATAAGAAAAAATATATGAAACAATTTGAAGCTCCTCTCTTTGACCCAATAAGAGATAGATTCTATTTTCCCAAATCTATGCCACCATTCCATTATTTTTTAACAGATGAGGAAGGAAGAATATTTGTAATGACTTATGAGGAAGGTGAGAATTCCGACGAATATGTGTTTGACATTTTTAATCCTGAAGGCGTATTTATTTGTCGGAAAAACTTGAAAGATTTCTCTAAAGAAGCTGGTCTTAAAGGCAAATTTAAAAATAATCGACTTTATTGTGTTTATGAAAAAGAGAGTGGATTTGAAAAATTAGTTGCTTATAAGGTTATCTGGAAGAAATAGGATATATAAAGAAACCAAAACATGAAAAATCACCAATAAGACAATTGAAAAATTCTTTTTAGAGAATAGGGTCACCCCCAAGCAAATCACTGATTTTTTTAAAATAAATTCTTATTTCCCCTCCTTTCTTATGCCTTAATCGGCTAATTTTAAGGTCAAAATCGTCCCGGTTAGTATATGTTTCTTCCTTTTTCTTTCTGGGAAAAGTGAACTGTTTATTCCCATTGCATCTTATATACCACTAGCTCCATATAACCGCTCTCTTTCTCTCTCACATAATAGAGTCGATTGTTTTTCGCCACCACATAAAAGGGGCTTTTGCGCTGAGTTAATAAGAAATTACCGTAATTGCTTAATTTAGTTCTGCCGATAAATATGCCTTCCGGATTGAAAATATCATATAGAAACTCTCGTGGATTATTACCCTTTTCATAAGTCATGACAAAAAGCCTGCCCTTATCGTCCATAAAATAGTATTGGAATGGTGGAAAAAAATCCGGGAAATAAATTTTTTTCCGGATGGATTCCAGGGCTGGACGCTCATATCTTTTCAGCATCTGTTCTTTAAGTTCTTGTGGAACCTTCACCGGATTGTATTCTTTCCTAATCTTTCTCAACAATTTCCCTACTAAATCATACATTGAAAATTCATACCCCTTTTCTAAATTCCCGACACAAATATGACCATTTGAGATACTCCAGACAAAGAAATCAGGAGACATATTTAAACCATTAATTTTATTAGCTCTGCTGAAGTTGGCTATCTTTTGCCCGGGGACTAGCACCTTGATTTCTTCCAAATCTGAGTTACACAAAACTATTGGAAGTTCGATTATTCCATCATCAGGTTTAATCAAACTCCTCATGGCTAGAATATTCCCGTTTTCAAGCAAGGTCGCAATCTGATGATTGGAATCAATAGATATTTTCCTGATTAAATTGCCCTTTGCATTAAAAATAGTGAGCTTTTTTCGATTGTCTAATATTACTATTTCATCCTGTTTATTTAATCGTATAAACATAGGGATCTGGAGTTCACCCGGACCTTGCCCCTCTCTTCCGAAAGAGTGAATAAAATTTCCATGATTATCAAATTTATAAAACAAATTCCCTTTTTCATCCTTTGAACTCATGCAATAAATGTCTCCTAAAGAATCAACCCCAAACATAGATATGTGCGACATACCTATCTCTGCAATTTTTTCGCTTTCCATATTAATTACAAATTCCTCTTCAAGGGTTAAGGTAGTAGGTTCCCCTTTGATTTGATATGGCTCTAAATGATTAACAACAACTTCAATCCCATCTTCGATTATCCTTTCTACTTTCCCCTGCTTTGGGCCACATAGAAGCAAAAATAGGACTATGTAGAGAAAGATGCCAAATTTTTTCATGGTTGCTCCTTTTTCAAAAAGATATCCCTTGTATGAAGAATAATATTGATTTGACTTTTTATTCCTTATTGTAATGCTTCATTTATCTTCATCCCTTACCCCAACCACACGGCTCTTTGGCTTCCGGGTGGGGAGGAGTCAGTTAATACTTGTTTTTATCTGGTCCCAGTTTTTGATTTTGTATCTAATAATCTTAACTTCTCCTGAATCCTGGGATGTGAAGATATCATAGAGAAATCCATTTTGAATTAATTCGGGACTAAATGATAAAGAGAGTTGATAGAGAAATAATCCATCGCGATTAAATACATCAAAAGTGTAGTCATTATCTTCAGCGAAGACAGACTTTACTTTCTGAACATAAATCCTTTGGCTATCATCCGTTATCATTTTTTCAAAACAGGAGCGATATTTTCGGAAGTGAATAGCCTCCTCAACTTTCTTTCTTGGAATTTTAATGTTACCGCGGGCAAGCGATTTGAGAGCTTTACCAATTATGATTTCTTTCTCTTTTTGACTTATGGGTTGTAGCAGTTCATCCTTAATTATTTTTAGGAATATTTTTCCATTTTTATCAAAGAGATTAAGAATATATTCTGAAGAATATCCAAAAATAAAGATATCTCCTTCTATCTGTGTGAAACATAAACGTGGGGTATAAGTATGATTGGGAGACAAAGTGAATGTTCTATTCGCCGTAACTATTATCTTTATTCCAAGGTCAAAATACTTCACAACCTCTCGAACAATCTCTCCCTGTGAATTTAGCTTTATGATAGCTCTGACTGCATTATCTCTAGGCTGAAGGTCAGCGTTGCCAAATAAGTTTCCTTCAGTATCAACAGCAAAATCAACTAAATTGACATTCAATGGAATTACTTTTAAGAACTCTCCACTCTCATTGAAAACTTGAAGCTGTCTGTACTCCCTAACATATAGGAAGCTTTGGCTATCAATATAAAGGCCATAAGGCTGAGAAAACTCTCCTGGTCCCTCTCCTTTGCGTCCGACAGTGTAAAGATATTTTCCCTGGCGATCAAACTTTTGGATACGATAATTCCCACTATCAACGACATAGATGTTCTCATCGGAATCTAAGGCAATCGATCTTGCTCTATAAAATAGATACTTGTCATCTTCTTCATTTCCTATACGGAGGTCTTCTTCTAATTCAAATGTAAGTTCACCATAGAAAGGCTCAATGGGATTTGTGACAATCATCACTCCATCTACTTCTTCTGCTGTTCCTTGCCATTTGGACTTCTGTTCTCCACAAGCATTGAAGAGAATAAGGATTAAGAATATAAGTGTAAAGACAAACAAATTTTGTAACTTCATTTTCCATCCCCTTGCATCATCTCAAACCTGCTTCCAGTATAGAATCTCAAGACTCTGCTGTCAATTCAAAGGGTTTTGTATGGGGGGTTTTGTATCAGAAGTGATTCTTGCCAAATCTCACCCAACTACCCGGCTCTTTGGCTAATGGGAAAATAATAATGGTTATCTATTTAAACTCAAGAATAATAATTTTAGGGTAAAAACCATTGGGATTAGTTACAAGAATACGGTGCTTCCACACAGTTTCCAATTGAATAATATCGCCTAGGTCCGGAAGCTCTACACAAAGCGCCAAGTCTTCCCCTGTGAATCTATATATTTTAACCTTCTGGCTTTTTGGCTCAGTCGTTTTATCTTCAGTTTGGCCGGAAAAATCCTGCTTGACAACCCATATAAAAAAAATATTATTTATAGTAACGGGAATGGCATAGTTTGATAATTTGATTGCTTGCCAGTTTTGGCCTCTAATCATTTCAGGTTTTTTATATTCCTCTTTAATTGAATAAGAAGCTATTTCTTTCCCAGTACTTATCTCATACGCGACAAGAGTCATTTTGTCGCCTGGGCATGTCCATAGAATACCGTCTTTAATAACAAACCTTTGGTATGCATTTGTCATGGATTTACTTGCAGTAGGAGCGAATTCTTTTTCAACTCTTGGTTTTGTTAAATTAATAATTTTCAGACTATTGTATTTATCCTCTCCATATCTACCTGTAGCAACTACTATGAAGCGATTATTATCAATAAACTCAAAATACTTACTTAACTGTTCGGGCATTGAATAGACTTTTATAAACTTCCCTTGCCTGTTGAATTCCTTAAGTTGGAATCCGTGCTCTTGCAAAATAAAAAGATGGTGAGAAAACTTGTTTATTTTTATTTGACCGGGATTGCTTAATTCCTGCGGCCCTTTCCCCTCAGAAAACATCTTTCTGAGGAATACACCATCTTTATTAAAAACTTTTACACAGTAGTCCCTATCATCAAGTACGTAGATATTTCCCTCTCTGTCACAATCAATTGACCGTACTCTTGCGAATTGCAAGGGCAGCTCTTCTTTTGTTTTGGCCTCCTCAATACCGATTTTTGCGATAACAGAAAATCGAAACTGTTCAGTTTCTTGAAAACTATTTGAACATGATGTATATGAGATAATCATTAATATACTAACAAATGATATACAGATATTCCTAAATTTCATTTTCCATCCCCTTGCATCATCTTAGACCTTTCCCCAGTATAGAATCCCAAGACTCTGCTGTCAATTCAAAGGGTTTTGTATGGGGGGTTTTGTATCAGAAGTGATTCTTGCCAAATCTCACCCAACCACCCGGTTCTTTGGCTCCCGGGTAGAGTGGGTCAATTATTCCCACATCATTTTATAAACCACCAATTCTTTATAGCCACTATCTTTCTCCTGAAGGCAATAAAGACGATTCTTTTTGGCTTTGACATGAAGTTCAGGAAGTCTAGCATTGCCCAGAGAATATTTTAAGCTTTTTCTCGCAATGAAAATTCCATCTGAGTTGAAAATATCGAATATGTATTCACTTGGATTTTTTCCTTCTTCATAAGTCATGACAAAAAGCCTTCCTTTATCATCGGGAAAGAACGAGTAGAAAGGACACCAGTCCTTGGGAAAATAAATCTTTTCTGCCCAGCTTTTAGCCCAGGAGTCTTCGCTGTCTACAAATGGTTTCATATATTCTTTCTTATAATCTTCAGGCACCTTGACAGGCTTGTACTCTTTCCTTATCTTTCTTACTAAATTTCCTTCTAAATCATAGACAAGAATTTCATATCCTCTTTCACAATTTCCTATATAAATATTTCCTCCTGACTGCTCACCTATGAAGACATAATTTATTCCATTAATTATTTTTTCCGCAATCTTTTCTGCAATCATCCTATTAGGAAATTTTCTAAACCTATCAAGCTCCTTTATCTCTTTGAACTTAGAGCTATATAAGTTTAAAGAAAGAGAGAAATATTTGGCTTCCATGTCCTGGGTATGCCAAAAAAGAATAAGATACTTCCCGTTCTCCAGAGGAATTAAATTGTCTATACCCTTATTTATAGGAGTTTCTTTAATTGGTATTCCGTCCTTACTGAATATATAAAACTTTCTTTTTGATGGTTCTATAATCATAATTTTATCATTGTTGATGATTCTCAAATAATAAGGATATTCAAACTCGAATGGTCCTTGTCCTCTTCGACCAAATGAAGTAATAAAATTTCCATTTCTATCAAATTTATAAATTAAGTTTCCTTGGCCTTTGGGAGGAATTAGGAAATAAATATTCCCCTCTGGATCAACGTCAAAACGATAAATATCAGTTAATCCTGTCGCCGCAATATTATCTTTTTCTGTATCAAATGAAGATACTTTTTCAAGAATCAAGTTAGAAGGTTCACCTTTTACTTGGTAAGGATCTAAATGATTTACGACAACTTCCACGCCATCCTCAACAATCCTTTCTACTTTGTCCTGCTTTGGGCCACAGTGAAGTAAAAATGGAACTATGTAGAGAAAGATGCCAAATTTTTTCATGGTTGCTCCTTTTACATACAGATATCCATTCTATGAAGAATACTATTGATTTGAATTTTTATTCCCCATTGCTATGCTTTATTTATCTTCATCCCTTACTCCAGCACCTTGGCTCTTTGTTCCAGGATTTCTTCCTTCTATTCTTTCTTAGGAGTGGTCAATATTTTAACTTCTATAACCATTTTGCTGCTTGCTCTGTGGACAATAAAGGTTGACCCGGTGATTTTTACTGTCTCTCCTGCTTTAGGGATTCTGTCTAATTGATTAGTGATGAATCCGCTCACAGTCTCGTAATCTCCAGGAGGAATGTTTAATTTGAAAAGATCGTTTAATTCATCTATTTCCATTCTTCCTTTAGCGATAATAGAGCCGTCTTTATGAATTTGATATGCCGGCTTGAATTTGTCATACTCGTCTTCTATTTCGCCGACTACCTCTTCCAGGATATCTTCAATGGTTACTATACCTTCTGTTCCGCCGAACTCATCTACTACGATCGCCATTTTGATTCCATTATGCTGGAGTTCCTCTAAAAGCACGGAAGCTTTTTTAGTAGGGGGAACATAGTATGCTTCCCGGATAAAAGGTTTAATGCTTGAATTTCCTTTTTCTCCCAGGATTTCGAAGCTGTTTAGGATACCGGTTATTCTATCTATTCGGTTATGGAAAATAGGTAACCGCCTATGTTTTGTTTGCCTAAATTGTTCTATGGCCTTGTCAATTGTGGTTTTGTCACTTAAAGCTGAAACTTCTATCAAAGGCATCATGATCTCAGAGATTTCGATTTCAGAAAAGTTTAACATCCGGTTTATCATTTTCCTTTCACTGGGTTTGATGTCAGTTTTGCTCCGGGTCATAGCCATCATCAGTTTTATTTCTTCTTTGCTGATGATCTGTTCTTGGGAATATTTCTTTTTTCCGCTAATGATTTGATTGATGCCGGCTGATATTTTAGTGAAAGTCCAGGTAACTGGAAAAAACAAAAGGGAAATCAGCTTGATAAAATAAGCTGTCTTGGGTGTGATAGAATTGCTCAGCTGCTGGAAAACACTTTTTGGTACGATCTCTGCGAATATCCAATTTACAAAGGACATAACTACAATAGACAAGGCAATGCCGATCTGGCCCATAAGGGTATAAAAAAGAGATGCAGCTACTGTAGTGCTGGTAATTACAAAGATGTTTGCTCCTAAGAGAGTTGTGGCCAGTATTCTTTCCGGATTCTCTAATAAGTTTAAAACCAGTTGAGAAGATTTGTGACCTGATTTTGCTGCATGTTTCAGCTTTAGTCTGTCAACAGAAATAAGGGCTATTTCTGAGCCGGTGAAAAAAGCTTCTCCTACAACACAAAGGATAATAATAGTTAAGGAAAGCGTTATCGGCATTATTTCTTTTTTACAATTAGAGAATCGATTCGATTCCCGATTATTTTTTCAACTGCAAATTCCAGGTTATGGTATTTAATACTCATCTTTTCTTGCGGAAGTTCTCCGAATAAAGAAAAAACCAGGCCGCCAATGGTCTCAACCTCATCTGAGGTGAATTTACTTCCCACCAGGATGTTAAAATCAGGAAGAGGCATGTTAGCTTTTACTTTAAAAATCCTGTCAGTCAGTTTTTCATGATGTTTTTGTTCTTTTTCATATTCATCAGCAATCTCCCCGAATATTTCCTCAAGCAGGTCCTCCATGGTAACCAGCCCTTGGACTCCCCCATATTCATCCAATACTACTGATAAGGATATCTTTTTTCTTTGGAATGTTCTAAAGAGTTCATCTACCCGTTTAAAGTCCGGAGTAAAATAGGGTTTTCTTAATATCCTTTTTAATGTTGATTTTGAGTTTTCTAACTTCTCTTGAGACAAACCGATAAGGTCAGTGGCAAAAAGGACTCCAATAATATTGTCGTGGTTTTTCTTGTATATAGGAACTTTGGAAAAATGCTTTTGTTTGATCTTTTGAATCATCTCGGTTAAAGGCATTTCTACAGGAAGATAAAAGAGGTTGGAGCGGGGAGTCATTACCTCATTTACTTTTGTATCTCCAAAGTCAAATATCTTGTATATACGTTCTTTTTCCTGAGTATCCAGCACCCCTTCTTTTTCTCCTTCTTCAATTATTGTTTTGACCACATCTTCGGTTAAGATACTTCCCTTTCTTGAACTTTCTTTTACAAAAATATTTGCGATTTTATCTGAGATTTTTCGAATCAACCATCTTAAAGGAGCAATCCATTTTTTAAAAAAAGTGAGGGGAGTAACAGCAAATGATGAAAATTTCTCGTTATTATAAATTGCATATGTTTTCGGGGTGATCTCCCCAAAAAGCAACAGCACGGGCAAAACAAGAGCGATATTTATCCAGAGAGCTTCCTGTCCGAAAATAGCAATTATGATTCCTGCTGATATGGAGGAAATAGCAATATTTACAAACTCATTACCTAAGAGTATGGTGATGATTAACTGGCGGGGTTGGTTAAGGATTTTACTTATCTTCTCCCCTTTGCCTGGCTTTTTTTGAACAAGCTTTTCTATCTGCAGGTTGGATAAAGAAAAAAATGCGGTTTCTGAACCGGCGAAAAAAGCTGAGAAAAAAAGGAGCAGTAGGATAAGAGGTAATTCTATGAATAACGGATTCATCCTGAGATCACATGCCTTAATATATCAGGATAGCTAAAATTGTCAAATAGGCCCGCACAGATTTGGAGATGATTACATTTTCCATTTACAAAGCGTAGTGCATGCTATAATTTATTATTAGGTTAATCTAACCTGGATTATTCACGAGTCGAGGTTGCTGCAGATGCGAGGCACAGGGTATGAAGCTGTGGTACTTCACCGCAAGTGCCCTGTAACGAAGCAGATGCAGTAAAATCGGCTCGCCTTTGGTAAAAAAATGGCGATTAAAA
>JAUVXM010000125.1 GCA_030603565.1 Candidatus Aminicenantota bacterium | reverse complement strand
AAGGATATACGGCAATCTACCACCGGCTTCCCCGTCTCTTTGAACAACTGGCAATGGCTAAAGGAGACGGCCTCTATGCTAAATTATTGGATAAAACAGCCAAGTCCGACCTTATTATATTAGATGATTGGGGGCTTTCTTTTTTAACAGAATCACAGAGAAAAGATATTTTAGAACTGATAGAAGACAGATACAGCCTGCGGTCAACAATAATCGCCACTCAACTACCAATCACAAAGTGGCATGAAGTAATAAATGATCAGACAATAGTTGATGCCATCCTGGACCGCCTGGTCCATAATGCCCATAAAATCAATATGAAAGGAGGTTCCATGAGAAAAAAGATAAACAAAGTACCCACTTAATGCTAGAATAAAATCTCGTCGCTTCGCTCCGGCGAGGGAGTGGGACTTTCCGCAGGAATCAGGTGGGACTTTCCCTCCGGAATGGATGGGTACTTTGTCCGGAATACGCATCCATGTTTAGGTTCCCTTTGTGGCTCCTTTTCCAATTGGCGCATTTGGCTCATTTATGGCGCATTAAAACATACTTCACATTATGACCATGAGTCTCAACTTTTCTAAGAATCTTTTTTATTTTAGTTTTTCATTTTTGGTTACTATATCAGTAATCCGATATTGATGAGTTTTTATAGATTCAAGCTTTTTATCATTAAAAATGACATAATTATTGCCATCTGAGATTGAACTTTTATAAATAATTCCGTGAAAACCGATATGTTTAATTAATTCACAAAGGTATTGACTTGAAAGATATTCTAAATTTGCCTCCCGTGGTATTATTGGTTTTGATAGCTCATTTCCAAGTAATGTAAGAAATGGCATGTTTTTATAAATTAGCCCTAATTCATTTTCTTCATTTAATTCAAATGGACTAATAGTACTTTTAGGGTCTCGTAAATCTGCCAATTCTAAGTTGCTTTTCATTTTAAATTCAGCAATAGTAACAATTTCTCCTTTATTACCCCTGGCTTCTGAAATTGTCGTATCAATTGATGATGACAAATAAAGGTAAGGTATTCCAATTGGATTAGCCCGTCCGTTTAAAACTAAATTCTTTGGAGGTTTACCCATCTTCGAAATTTTGAATGGTTTATCTGAAGTATTAATTCTTGCTCTGTAGAATTTTTGGGAACCTTTTATGAGAATTACACCAATGTATTTACCGAAGGGTTCTAGATGACTGATGTCGGGAGCATTATCGGGGAAAAATCTGTTTCTATGCTTTAATTCTTCTCTGAACTCTTCCCATTGCTCAACATTTTTTTGTTCTTTTGAAAAAACAGGCTTATATTTGACTTTGAATAGATCGCTATTGCATGAAATTGATTTAAGTAACTTTTGTTGAGTTAGATTTGCTGTAATCGTGAAAACCTTCCAATCAGTTTGTATCAGTTCATTAATTGCAACTCCATTTCGATCCTTTTCATACAAATCCAAAAGAGGTTCAAACCGGTCAAATAATTCTTCTGGCTTTATCAGTGCTACATTAGCTGTTTTACAAAAGGAGCACTTCCCTTTCTTTTTACTAATAGCACGAATATGATTTTGTAAGAAATTATCTGAAAAACAATTAGGGCAGCAATGCATGTCAATTTTCTCGTTTTCTGAAATTTGCAATCAATTCAATATGATGTTGCATAGAAAGCTTTTTAACATATCCAAGCCCTGGGTAATGTTGTTTTTGGTAGAGCTCTATATATTCAGAGCATGCCATTGATTTAAAAATAAGAGATTTTGGCTTATTAATTGCGGTTGCTAATTTTTTAAGAGCCTCAAAAAACTTTCCAGCGGGATCGGTTGGGGAATCTGTCTGATCAGAAACGAAATGATAAATAAACATATCATCGTCACCGTCAAGATATGTCAAATGAATTGCAACGGCATAAGCTGGCCCGCCGGTCTCAGTGTAATCATCACCAATAATTAAATAATCACCGAACCCATCCATTCCTTCATCAGGAAAAGTAATATGCAAATCTGAAAAATGTTCATTATGCGGGTAAAGTGAATTTTTCCGCTGTGGTTTAAAACCGTTCCTTATTAATACCCTTTTAATTCCATCTTTCTTTAAATGTCTTTGATACAATTTTCCCGCAAATCCATCAATGAAAACATGGTTTTTTATATTACCAGAGTCTTTAATGGCATTAGCGACCTCTTTCCCATTGGTATACCCATAATGCAGGATAGAAAAATTTAAGGTGTCGTATTTTTTTAAGAGGGTAATTAAATTAGTAATTCTTGATTCTGCATGAAGTATATAGCCAATTGATAAGTTATTATAATTCTTAAAACTATCATCAATTAGTTCATTCAAGATGCTTGACGTCCTTATAGGCTCCTGTCCAGCTTGTGGATTTACAATAAGTGTACAATCAACTTCCTTTTCATCTAAAACTTTCACTGTGCGTATTAAAGCTTTAAAATCACTTTTTACCGGTTCAATTATTGGTTGTATGTTATTTTCAGATAAAAACTCAGCATTATCCCTAAGTAATATAAGTTCAAATTGCTTTCCTCTTAGATATGGGTAATACATTTTGTTTCCTCCTAAATTGTATTAGGAATATGTAGGGAATTGATTTTCTTATCAAATAGGTTTAATAATTTATGCATTTTAATTTTTTCATTACAAATACTCATTGCATAAGCAGATACGGATGATGGAGAATTATCCATAAAATTTTTTAATATCTTTGAGTTATTTCGTTCTTTAAGGGTTTTTATTGTTAAATCGTGAACGTAAACAGATGGGATTTCACAAAATAGTTTTTTGCATTCTCTATAAATCTGAGTGTTTGGGACATCAGGTATAGTCCCATAATACTCTTTAATAATTCTTGTGTATTCAGCTTTTCGGAGCGAATCAAATAATGTGGCCGGATTTATATTTTCTTTATTTGATTTTGATTTGCGTATCGTTGAAATGGTATTTCTGTCAGTAATCACAAGAATTCCCGCTTTCTCAGGTAAGATAGAGTCTAATTTATTGGCCTGTGAAGTTGAAGTTATTACATTTATATAATCAAATATCTCAAAATAGGCCTGTATCTGTTTTTCAAGCCGGGCAAAAGAGTCGTATTGAGATTTTATTTCATAAACAGTAGATGCTCCATTTAACAGTACCACATCAGCTTTACTTCTTCCGGCCCTGAATTCTGTAAGTATTTGTGAAGTGTTTAAAGAGTGTTTGCCAAACAAAAATTTATTTATGATAATATTTTTATAGACGTATTCATTTCGGTAGTTATTGAAAAGAAGATAATAAACCCAGTCAAAAAATTGACCAAGAGTTGTTGAGAAATCAAGTTTTGCAAGTAAACCGATATTGGCACATACTTCCGACAAATATGGGGAATAGCCCTTCTGCACCAGACTATCCATAACTATAGGAGTAAAAAGTCGCCCTAGAGCGGGCAGGTATTTTGGATCTATTTCTATATTATACGTTTTCCTCATACTGCTAATATAACCCATATTTTCATATTATAGCTATTCCAAAATAATTTTCACTATGGTTCTTTTTTAGCATCTCATAATATTGCTATTTATTTGCACATGACAATTACTATACTGCATGCTGTATTTTGAGAAAAATCCAACTACAGTATTTGTTAAACTGATAGCTCCTTTTATCCTGTTGCTAAAATGCAACATTATCATATCAATATACCTGTTATATTGCAATCCACAAACCCGCCATAATATCCAATTTATCAGATTTTTGGATTGCAATATGAAATTGATATTGATAAAGTAAAAATACACATTAAGCACATTTTAAAGGAATTTATAATATAGACGGTTCTGCAGCTGAGTTTTCCTCAAAATACAGCATGCAGCATAGTAATTATTGGGGTTGTACAAAGAAATAAAACGATGTCACCCGCAACAACCATGACGGTTGCTCAAAGATGACAACAGAGGATACTTATGAATACTGATCTATCATTTATTACTAACGAAGAAAACCAAACCCTTAAAGAACGATTCCGAGTTTTAATCAAAGACACGTCATTTTTTGACTGTCTTGTAGGATACTTCTACTCAAGTGGGTTCCATGCCATCTACACATCCCTCCAAAACGCAGAAAAAATAAGAATTCTGATTGGCATCAGTACAAGCAGACAAACTTTCGAAATGATGGAAAAAGCCAACCTGTCTGCGTGCAGCGCACAGGCAGATAAACCCACTCAGCAAACAATTGATTTTTCTCACGCCGAAGCCAAACAGGAAGTTGGAAATCTTGTTCAGCAAGAAATGGCGGATTCTGAGGACAACAGAAATGTGGAAGAAGGGGTACATAAATTTATAGAATGGATAAGAAACAGCAAGCTGGAAATCAGGGCTTATCCTTCCCGGAATATCCACGCCAAACTCTATATTATGACGTTTAAGGAAGGCGACAGGGATAAAGGACGTGTTATCACAGGCTCCAGTAATTTCACCCAAGCCGGACTGGTCGACAATCTTGAATTCAACGTGGAGCTTAAAAACAGCAGTGACTATGATTTTGCCAAAAAGAAATTTGAGCAGTTGTGGAGTAATGCTGTAGATGTCAGCGAAAAATATGTCCAGACCATTCAGGACAAGACCTGGTTGACCCAAAATGTTACGCCTTATCAGCTATACCTGAAATTTCTCTACGAATACTTCAAAGATGAGCTTAGCCAGACAGATGAAATGTTCATTAAATATCTGCCGCAGGACTTTAAAAAACTTGAATATCAGGAGCAAGCAGTCTTAAACGCCAAAAAGATACTTCTGGAATATGGCGGCGTTTTTATCTCCGATGTTGTGGGGCTGGGAAAAACCTATATATCAGCTATGTTGGCAGGTCAACTGGATGGCAGAACGCTTATTATCGCCCCACCAGTACTTTTAGAAAAATCCAATCCCGGTTCTTGGTATAATGTTTTTTCAGACTTCAGAGTGCCGGCAGATTATGAATCACTCGGCAAACTGGACCATCTCCTGGCCAGAGGAACTGACAAATACACTAATATCATCATTGATGAAGCACACCGTTTTCGAACCGAAACAACAATGACCTATGAGAAGCTGGCGGAAATATGCCGCGGAAAAAGAGTTATCCTTGTAACGGCAACTCCCTACAATAACACCCCGAAGGATATTCTGAGCCTCCTGAAACTGTTTCAGAAAGCCAAAAAAAGCACGATTCCTAATCTCCCTAATCTGGAATCTTTTTTTAATGGTCTGGATAAAAAACTTAAAAATCTTGATCGGAAAAAAGATTATGCAAAGTATATAAATACAGTAAAAGCAAACGCCCGGGAAATACGTGATAAGGTGCTTAAATATTTAATGGTCCGCCGCACCCGCACAGAAATTGAAAAATATTTCAGCAAAGACATAAAAGAGCAGGGGCTCAAATTTCCGGAGGTTAAAAAACCGGAGCCCTTATTTTATGAACTCAATGATAAAGAAGACGATATTTTTAATAAAACCATTGACCTCATTGCCAATCAATTCAGATACGCGCGCTACATGCCCATGCTTTATTATGAAGGCAAGATGGATCATTCTGAAGAACAAGCCCAGCGGAACATGGGTGGGTTTATGAAAAGACTGCTTGTTAAACGACTGGAAAGCAGTTTTTTTGCATTTAGAAATTCAGTGGACAGATTCTTGTATTCCTACGAGATGTTCATAAAAGAGCTGGACAACGGTTATGTGTATGTAAGTAAGAAGCACATAAACAAGATATTTGAATTCCTGGAAAACGACGATGACGAGGCAATCCAGCGATTAATAGATGAAAGCAAAGCGGAAAAATATGAGAGCAAAGATTTTAGAGAAGAACTAAAAAAAGATCTGCAGTATGACCAAGCCATCCTGATGGAAGTCAAAAAGCTTTGGCAGAACGTTAACCGGGACCCGAAGCTTTTAAAATTTTTAAACGAACTGTCAAAAAATGGAGTCTTACAAAAAAACCATCTCATCATATTTACCGAATCAAAGGAAACCGCCAATTATCTGTTTAAAAATATTAATAAAGAGTATCCCGGCAAGGTTCTTTTGTTTACAGGCGATTCAGGCGAATCTGCCCGTGATAAGGTGCTTGAAAACTTTGACGCCCGCGCCCGCCATCCTAAAGATGATTATCGCATCCTAGTCTCTACCGAAGTCATGTCGGAAGGTGTCAACCTGCATAGAGCTAATGTGGTGATTAATTATGATATACCCTGGAATCCAACCCGCATGATGCAGAGGGTAGGGCGTATTAACCGGATAGATACAGCCTTTGACGTTATCCATACCTTCAATTTCTTCCCTACTACCCAATCAAATGACCAGATAAAGCTGAAAGAAGCAGCGGAAGGCAAAATCAATGCCTTTCTGACTCTTCTGGGCGGAGATGCAGAGCTATTAACAGAAGGTGAGCCAATCGCTTCCCATGAGTTGTTTGACCGCTTGATTTCAAAGAAAACAGTAGAAGGCGAAGATGAAGCAGAGGAAAGTGAACTGAAATATCTTCAGGTTATCCGGGATATCCGAGAAAAGGATCCCGACCTTTTTGAAAAAATAAAACACCTGCCCAAAAAAGCCCGCACAGCAAAACAAATCAACTCTATTCCTGCCGCGCTTATCACCTACTTTCGCCGGGGGAAACTGCAAAAGTTTTTCATGGCCCAGGCTAAAAAAGAAGCACAGGAGTTGGATTTTATGTCAGCTGCAGGGTTGTTTGAAAGCGGGCCTAATGAAAAAAAGAAAAAGCTCCCTTTAGAGATCTATAACCTTTTGGACAGCAACAAAGAAGCCTTTCTAATCGCTACAACCGAAGAAATGGCTGAACCTCAGAAAAGAAGAGGTCGCGACAGTGCTGCCAATATCCTGCGTATTTTAAAGGCAACCATTAAAAACACGAAAAAACTCACAGAAGACCAGGAGCTTTATCTTAAAAAAGTATTGACCCAGCTTGAAGAAGGCGGACTGCCTAAACAGACGACAAAAAGTACATTAAAGGCTCTGAATGACTTAAAAAATGAAATTGTTAATCCTTTCAAGGTACTGGCAGTACTCCAGACCCATATACCCGAACGGCTGCTGCAAAGCCACTATGCAGAGCAGAACCAGGCAGTATTCGG
>JAUVXM010000142.1 GCA_030603565.1 Candidatus Aminicenantota bacterium | reverse complement strand
GCCAAGACTTTTATGCAGGCTATTTCCCCGGAAAAGATGCGGCGTTGCTACCATCTTCTCAATCCCGTCCTCAACAGCTAATTTCGCCATTTCAAGGGATTCGTCTAAGGTTTGAGCCCCGTCATCCACTCCTGGCAGTATATGGCTATGTATGTCAATCATGGTATCCATCCTAATAATAAACGGTATAGTAATTCTTAGTAATTCATTGTAATTTATAGTAATTCATTGCTATTTAAATAACGCGGATATAAATCCGCAAATTACCATAAATAACGCAGGCTCTGCCTGCAAATTACTATGAATAACATGGGTGTTTTCCGCTTTTATTAAAATATCGTCTCTGGTACAACTACTACATCCTCTTCTAATAACTGGATGTCATCTTTTTTCCCTTTGATTATATTCTTCACATTTACTTTTATCTTTATCTCTTTTCCGTCTTTGCCTATTCGTTTGATTAAAACGCCCCCCTTAGATGCCCTTTCGGCAAATCCTCCTGCTTGTGCTATTGCCATTAAAAGGGTGGGAATTCGAGACCTTTTAACTTCCAGAACTCCGGGACTTCGAACTTGTCCCATAACATACACATTTACTATCTTATCTATCGGGATATTAATGATATCATTAGCCTCAAGAAGTATGTTTAATTCAGCATTGCCGTTTAAAATCAGGTCATCAAGGGATATCTGCACAGAAGAATTTTTACCACCTGAGTTCTGCCGCATTACAAACATCTCTATTCCCGCTTCATTAGTCAATCCTCCAGCTTTAGCGATCACATCCAGCACAGTCTGCCTGCCCACGAGCTCAAACCATCCCGGATTTTGCACAGCTCCCATAATTGATACTCTTTTGCTTTGATATTCAGCAATAAATATAGTTACTTGGGGATCCTGTAAATATTTTTCCTCCAGAAGCCGTGCTATCTTAACTTCAAGTTCGCCTTTGGTCAAACCATCAACATCGATCTCACCTAAAAGTGGCAGCGTAATTTTTCCTTCTTCCGAGACTCTTTCCGTTTTATTCAGTTCATCTAAGCCAAACACACTGATTTCTAAAAGATCTTTAGGCCCGATTTTATAATCAGTTCTTTTTGTTTCCTGGCTGTATAAAAAAGAAGAAGCTATGAAAATAACAGCTAATCCGATTATTACAAATGCGTTCCGTCTCAAGGTAATCTCCTTTTATCCTTTTGCTAATTAACCTGAACTATTCATAAAAAAATGGCGATGTTTTTATTATTAATTTTTTTTCAGCTATATACAAGGTTTTTTCAAGAACAATTACTTGAACATTTTTCTTGTTTTTATTTTTAATATTAATCGCCATTTTTTTACCTCCGGTCGTGAATAATTCAGGGTAATTATAATGGAGGAAAAAATAAATGTCGATAAATAAATTATACTTTTTTTTCTACTGATTCCCATTTAGCCCGGAATGTTATCCAGAACGAAAAAAACATCAGCTTCAAATCCAGCCGGAAACTTTGCTGCTCGATATATTGAAGGTCATATTGAAATTTTTCTTTCCTGAGAGCATCAGCCGGAAGATATATTTGGGCCAAACCAGTCAAACCAGGCTTGACCATTTGTCTTTCCTTAAAACCAGGGAAATCCTTAAGCGGCATTACTCTACCGTTTCCATTAACATCCTTTTCTTCTTCCCGCAAAGCCCTGGGCCCGACAAAGCTCATGTCGCCTTTTAAAATATTGATAAGTTGAGGCAGTTCATCCATCGCAGTTTTTCTGAGAAGCTTTCCAATTCTTGTATTCCTGGGGTCATCTTCACTGGCTTGGACCGGGATATTATCTTTTTCAGCATCTACTCTCATAGACCGGAATTTTATCGTCTTAAAGTAGCGGCCGTTTTTTCCGACTCTCTCTTGACAAAAAAATACTTGCCCGAAATCCTCCAACCAAATAAAAAAACCTATAAGCAGCCATAAAGGGAAGGACAAAATTATTCCCAGCAAAGAAATTATAATATCAAGTGGTCTTTTAAGATATATTGCTCTAACTAGATAACTCATTGTTCTGCCATCTGACATTATGCCAAATATTCTATGTTTGACAATCACCCTTTGAGGTGATTTTTGGGGTGAAAAATCCTCATAAAAATACTTCATATTTTGCCTTTACTGTAATTGTTCCCAACGCAGGGGGATATTATAATAAAGCTATTTTCTCGATTTGTCAACTACCGCCCCCATCCCGTAAATAATACCCGGCCCGTGAGTAATTATAGTAGCTCATGTAATTATAACCGCCTTTGCCTACTTTCACTTCATTAAAAACTACACCGGCAATATCAGCCTTAACCTTTTTAAGCTGCTCGACCGCACCTGCAAAATTCCTATATGTCGTTTCTCCCGCTTTAATAACAAATACAGTAGTATCCACCAGAGAAGCTACAATAACCGCATCAACAACAGCTAAAACAGGAGGAGAATCTATTAAAACTACATCAAAATCTTTCCGGACATTTTCTATTAACATATTCATCTTTTTTGAATTGAGAAGTTCGGCCGGATTAGGAGGTATAAGCCCACTGGATAATAGCCAGATATTTTCAACCGAGGTTGTCTTTATTGAATCTCCAAGTTTAATCTTTCCAGTCAAATACCCGCTTAAACCTTTTTGGTTTTCAGTTTTAAATATACTGTGCAAGCGGGGCTTGCGTAAATCTGAATCCACTAAAAGAACCTTCTTTTCCAGCTGGGCAAAGGCAACCGCCATATTAGCTGCAGTGCACGTTTTGCCCGCTTTGGGCATAGCAGAGGTAAATAAAATAGTTTTAGGCGGATTATCAGCTCGAGAAAGCAAAAGCGAAGTCCTTAAGGTCCTGTAGTCTTCTGATATAAATACCTTGGGGAATTTATGATTTATTAACTCAACATCTTTTATCTCAGACAAACCTTCTTCTCCGTTTACCTCCTCGCTTATATGAGCATATATATCCGCATTTTGTTTTTTTAAACCATTCGGCGGAAGATATGAAATAATTCCCAGGGATGAAAGTTCTGATATACGCGCAACATCCTCCGGGCCTTTTATTGTATTATCAAAATGTTCAAGCAGAAAACACAGGCCTATGCCCCCTGAAAGTCCAAATAAAAGCGCCAGGATGAGATTCAATTTCTTTTTAGGTGAAACAGGGTAATCACTAACTTCTGCACGGTCTATGATTGAAATATTACTGGCTTTTACCCCCCCCAGGCGAGATGAAATAAGAGTCTCACTTTGTTTTTCGATCAATGAGCTTAAGGTATTTTGAATATTATCCACCTCGATCTTCAAGCTGTTGTAGACAATAGCATCTGATTTCATCCGGGCTACTTCAGCCTTCTGCTTGTTGAGGGTGTTTAGCAGATTTCGCTCTCTTCTTGAAGCAGCACTGTAATCAGCCTCCAAGGCATCAAATGCATTTTTTATTTCATCCTTCATACTATCGATCCTTGCTTTTAACTGAACCATTACAGGATATTCCGGCTTATAAATCTTAATTTTTTCATTATAATCACTCTTTAAACGGGTGTATTCAGTATTAAGCTCCTGCAAGGAAGCAATATTTACAAACTCAGGCAGTGTGTCCACATCCAGGTTCCTTAATTCCCTATAATTTCCTTCAGCTCTTATCCGCTCTATTCTTGCCTGAGTGTAAGCTTGGTTTAAATCCGCAAAAGTATTAATTACTGTACTCTCCTGGTCATTCATGAAAACAAGTTCTTTTTCTTCCCCATATTTTTGCAGCTCCCTTTCTTTTGACGATAGATCCTCTCTCAGGGTAGTTATCTGCTCTTTTAAAAAATCAGAGGCTTGCTGGGTATTCTCATAGCGTTTTTCTATAGAAAAACTGATAAATTCCTCTGCTAAAGTATTAACCAGCTCAGCTGATAACCTAGAGTCAGGAGAAGCATAGCTTATTTCAACTAATTTGGTATCACGAATTACATCTACCTTGATATCATCCCGAATTGTCCTGGCAATATCAGAATATGGGTTAGATGGATAATCTGACTCTAAATTCCCATTATTTCCTTTTTTCCCGGAGAAAAGCCAGCGTAAAGTGACAAAACCTGTTAGTTTTTTCCCCAGAGATTTCTTCTTATTTTCAGGGTTAAATTCCGGCCTGGACAACAGATCCATTTTTTTTACTACTCTATCTACCAGAGATCTACTTTTAATCAATCTTATCTGAGTATTGAAAAATGTCAGGTCCCGAAAAACAGGTGTCCGGTAGGCAAAGCTCTCCTCCATACTTAACATCCTGGCAGACGCATCTTCTATCATCAAAGTAGCGGTAGATTTAAACTGGGGTTTAGCTGCAAAAGAAAATATCCCGGTAAAAACCACCAGGCTGCCTGCAAAGGCAATTAGAACCCATTTTCTTTTCAGCACGATCTGCCAATAATCCATCAGATCTATTTCATTCTGTTTTTTTTCATATTTCATTATAAAATTCCTAAAGGGACTGTCCCTCTGCTCAAAACAGCATTCTTCGCAACAAAGCCAGAGTCAGTTCCCCATGCTGGTCAAAATTCCCTTTTTCCCTGATCAAGGGGATAACACCATCATTTTGCGCAACCTGAAACATTTTTTCAATTACTGAATCACT
>JAUVXM010000075.1 GCA_030603565.1 Candidatus Aminicenantota bacterium | reverse complement strand
ATCAGATGACTTGTTCAATACCTTTGTTATCGCCGCTGTTAAGGTCGTCTTGCCATGATCAACATGACCTATCGTCCCTATGTTTAAATGCGGTTTCGTCCGTTCAAACTTTTGCTTAGCCATCTAACTTACCTCCTCTTTTCTCCAAATTATCTAAAAATTTACTCATTAGCTATTAACCGATATCTTTCCTTCAACTCTTCCTACAATTGTCTTTACAACAGGAGAAGCAGCTTGCTTAAATTCAAAAAACTCCATAGAAAAAACCCCTCTTCCCTGCGTTATTGTCCTAAGAATTGTAGCATACCCAAACATTTCTGCAAGCGGAACCAGAGCCTTAATTATTCTGACTCCCTCTCTGATTTCCATTGCTTCGACTTTTCCCCGCCGAGCATTTAGATCCCTTACTATATCTCCCAAGTAATCGTCAGGGGAAATCACTTCAAGCTTCATAATTGGCTCAAGAAGCACTGCTTGAGCTTTTTTGGCCGCTTCTTTAAATGCCATAGAAGCAGCAATTTTAAATGCGATGGGGGAGGAATCAACCTCATGAAAAGAGCCATCCTTTAATCTGGCTTTTATTTTAGTCATGGGAAATCCAGCTAAAACCCCAATTTCCATAGCTTCTTTAATTCCATCTTTTACTGCAGGAATAAACTCTTTCGGAATAGCTTCTCCAGCAACAATATTTTCAAACTCAAGGCCATCATTTTCTGATGGTTCAACCTCTAATACACAATGTCCATATAATCCCTGTCCTCCAGTCTGTCGGATGTATTTCCCTTCAGCTTCGGCTCCAATAGTTATAGTCTCCTTGTAGGCGACCTGCGGATTTCCTAAATTGGCTTGTACGCCGAATTCCTGTTTCATTCGGTTCATCAAAACATCCAAGTGCAGTTCGCCCATGCCATAAACTAAAGTCTGCCCCGTCATCGGATCCTTTATTACTTGAAAAGTCGGGTCCTCTTTACTTAGTTTAGAAAGAGCTTCACTCATCTTACCATGCTCACTCCCTGACCTGGGTTCGATATGCGCAGAGACCACAGGTTCGGGAAATGTTATCGATTCAAGGACAATCGGATGATTCCTGACACACAGTGTATCTCCAGTAAAAAGATTCTTCATGGAGGGAAGGGCGGCAATATCACCGGCATAGACCTCCTTAATATCTTTTTGCTTATTGGAATGCATTTCCAGTAAACGGTTAATTCGCTCCTCGTAATTTTTTGTCGAATTGTATATAGCAGAACCAAGCCGTGCTTTTCCGGAATAGACCCGGAAAAAAGATAGGGTTCCGGCATAGGGATCATTCGTTACTTTAAAAACCAGGGCAGAAAACGGGTCCTCGGCAGAAGCCTTTCTCACTTCTTCTTTTTTGGTGCGCGGATGATATCCTTTAACGGGAGGAACATCTTTCGGTGAAGGCAAATAATCGACTATAGCGTCAAGTAGAGGATGTACTCCCTTATTTCTGAAAGAGGCCCCGCATAGAACAGGAACAAATTTTAACCCGATAGTTCCTTTTCTAACAGCTTGTATTATCTCAGAATAAGAGATCGATTTCCCTTCTAGATACTTTTCCATTAGGGAATCATCCATATCACTTAACTGTTCCAACATTTCATTCTGTTTTGTTTCCGCTATTTTTTTGAATTCATCAGAGATGCTCTCTTCTGTAAACTTTGCCCCAAATCCATCAGCTTCCCAAGTTATTTCTTTCATTTTAATCAAATCGATAACACCTCTAAATCCATCTTCTTTACCTAAAGGTAATTGGGTAACCAGTGGGTTTACTCCCAATCGCTCTCGAAGTTCTCTAACAGCTTTATCCGGATCTGCTCCAATCCTGTCCATTTTATTAATATAGACAATCCTTGGCACCTTATATCTATCAGCTTGGTGCCACACCGTCTCGGACTGTGCTTCTACACCACCCACACTACATAAAACTATCACAGCCCCATCTAATACCCTCAGAGACCTTTCGACTTCAACCGTAAAGTCAACATGGCCTGGAGTATCAATAATGTTGATCTTATGGTCTTTCCAGCTACAAGTGATAGCAGCGGAAGTAATCGTTATTCCGCGCTCCTGTTCCTGCGCCATCCAATCCATAACTGCAGTACCATCATCGACTTCACCCATTTTATAGGTGATGCCACTATAGAACAGGATACGCTCTGTTGTGGTAGTTTTCCCTGCATCGATATGAGCCATAATACCAATGTTTCTGACTCGTTCGATAGCATATTGTCGATTCAACTCTTTTCTCCATTACAATTAGTTTAAATCTTCATATTGGGATACTACCATCTATAATGAGCAAAAGCTCTATTGGCCTTAGCCATTTTATGGGTATCTTCTTTTTTCTTGATCGACCCACCGCGATTATCTGCAGCATCCATGATTTCGGCAGCAAATTTTTCAACAATACTCTTTCCTGCTCTCTCTCTTGCATAGCGCAGCAACCATCTTATCGCAAGTGAATTAGAACGGTTATCAGCAACCTCTATAGGAACCTGATAAGTCGCCCCTCCAACTCTTCTCGATTTTGTCTCTAAGAGAGGCCGTGTATTTTCCACTGCCTTTTCAACTATTTTCAGAGGATCCTTTTTCGTTTTATCTTTTATTCTCTCCATAGATTGATATACAATCCGCTCAGCTACACTCTTCTTTCCTTTTTTCATGACAGAATTTATGATCTTTGCCAGGAGAGTACTGTTGTATTTATGATCAGAGCTCAGCTTATTCTTCTTCTTAGCTGTTACTTTTCTGGACATCCTTCTCTCCCTTAGACTACGGCTCGCTTCTTCTTAGGCCGTTTGCTTCCATACTTTGATCTTCCTTTGTTCCTGTCCTCCACACCCTCACAATCCAAGGGACCACGGATAATATGATACCTGACCCCAGGTAGATCTTTAACCCTGCCGCCCCGAATAAGAACTATCGAATGTTCCTGAAGGTTATGTCCGATTCCTGGAATATAACCAGTTACTTCAATATTATTTGTAAGCCTTATTCTTGCGACTTTCCGCATTGCTGAATTAGGTTTTTTAGGCGTACTAGTAAAAACACGAGTACAGACACCCCTCTTCTGCGGACACTGCTCTAGCGCAGGCGACTTTGTCTTATACTTTTTAGCAGTCCGTCCTTTTCTTACTAATTGATTAACAGTAGGCACCTAATCACTCCTTATTTTACAGCACTCTTTTTCTCAGCAAAAAATCAGCTGAAATGAATGATGGGATAATAGCAAACCCAACCTGTTATGTCAAGGAATTTACTATAGTTACATCAAAATCTATCTTTCTATTTGAATGCCTATTTCCTCGCTTTTTTCTTTTTCTTTTTCATCTACCAATTTTACATTACGATAATATTTAGATCCGGTCCCGGCAGGAATAAGACGGCCCATGATAATATTCTCTTTTAACCGCCGCAAAGTATCCACCCTCCCATAAAGACTGGCTTCCGTTAAAACTCTTGTTGTTTCCTGAAAAGAAGCGGCTGCAATAAAACTTCCTGTGCTTAAGGCACTCTTTGTGATACCAAGCAGAAGCGGCATAGCTTTTGCAGGTTTTCCACCTTCTTTCTGGATCTTTTCATTTTCTTCCTGGAAAACGAACTTATCGACTTTTTCATCAACTAGGAATTCAGTGTCTCCGACTTCCTCCACTTTAACCCAGCGAAGCATTTGGCGAATAACAATTTCCATATGTTTATCATTGATCGCAACTCCCTGCATCTGGTAAACTTTCTGAACCTCTCGCAACAAATATTTAGCCAGCTCATTTTCTCCCAGCACTTTAAGAATGTCATGTGGATTAATTGAACCATTCATAAGCGGTGTTCCGGCCTTTACTTTTTCACCTTCTCCGACTATCATATGAGCTTCCTTAGGGATAAAATATTCTTTGCTGCCGCCTCGTTCGTCATGCACTATAACTTTTCTATTTCCTCTGACAAGACCGCCATATTCTATTGACCCGTCGATTTCAGAAATTACTGCCGGGTGCTTCGGTCGGCGGGCCTCAAATAATTCTTCTGCCCGGGGTAAACCTCCGGTGATATCTTTTGTTTTTGCCTGTTCCCGGGGAATTTTTGCTAAAACTGCTCCCGCATGGACAATATCCTCATCCTTAACTTCCATAATAGCCCCTGCCGGCAAGAAATATTTCCAGAGCACAACAGGTTTTCCTTTGTCATCTTTTTTTCTTGGATGAAGTATTAATATCTGGGGTTGCATCTTTTCATCTTTCGGATCAGTAATAACCGGAGAAATTTTTCCAGTTCTTTCATCCTGCACATCTTCCAGAGTTACACCCAGAACAACATCATGAAAATGGACTCTTCCGCTTTGTTCGCTGATCATAAAAATATTATACGGGTTCCACTCAGCAAACGCCTGCCTTTCTTTTACCTCTTTTCCATCGTTGACCAGGATCTTAGCTCCATAAGGAACCTTATGCTTTATTTCTCTTTTTCTGTCATCGATAACCGCAATACTCGCATCTCGATTAACAACAATACTAATCCCTTCCTTATTTACGACAGATTTTAAATTTCTGAATCTTATAACACCATCATTCTTTGCTTCCAACTGGGACTGCTCTGCTCCAGCCATGGCAATCCCACCAATATGAAAAGTCCGCATAGTGAGCTGCGTGCCTGGTTCTCCAATTGATTGAGCTGCCTGCACTCCAACAGCTTCCCCAAGTTCAACAAGTTTACTTGATGCCATATTCCGTCCATAACAAAGCTGGCATACCCCTCGCTTTGACTCACATGTAAGGACACAACGAATTTTTACTCCTTCAATTCCGGCCTCTTCTATTATATGAGCAGTTTCTTCAGAAATCTCCTCATTTGCCTCAACAATGATTTCATTTGATTCCGGATGTAAAACCGGCTCTCTAGCTATACGGCCAACGATTCGATCGACAAAAGACTCTATGAGTTCTCCATTCTCAACAATAGCAGTAACATAAATTCCTTTTAAGGTTCCGCAATCAAACTCATCAACAATGACTTCCTGAGAAGCATCAACAAGCTTTCTGGTTAAATACCCGGAATTAGCTGTTTTTAAGGCAGTATCAGCCAGTCCTTTTCTTGCTCCATGTGTAGATATAAAATATTGCAGCACATTCAACCCCTCCCGCAAACTAGAAATAATCGGTGTTTCAATAATCTCACCAGAAGGTTTACTCATCAGGCCCCGCATACCGGCCAGCTGGCGAATCTGCTGCTTATTTCCCCTAGAACCAGAATCCGACATAACAAACAGCGGATTTAGCTTGTTTCCTTCAAAACTGAGCCTGCGCATCTCCTCTGTCATTTCATTAGATATCTTATCTGTAACAGTGCCCCATATTTCCACTATACGATTGAATCTTTCCCGGGCTGAAATAACTCCATCCAGATATGATTTTTCTTCTTTCCTGACGACTTTTTGCGCCTTTGCTACAAGTTTCTCTTTTTCTTTGGGAATTACAAAATCATCAATTCCTAATGAAAACCCGGCCTGAGTTGCATAATTAAATCCCATCTCCTTCATCGCATCCAAAGTTTTAATTGTTTTATCACGACCGGCTTTCACGTAAGTATAATAAACAAGGCTTTCAAGCCCTTTCTTCTTAAATATACCGTTCATAAATGGAATTTCGTCAGGAAGAACATTATTGAAAATAATCCTTCCGGGAGTAGTTTCAATCCGTATATTGTCATACTCAGATACCGGACAGTTTAAAACCGCCTGTTCATCGTAATATGAAGAAAGATCCATAAATTGGCCTTTAAATTTGACCTTAACCCGGGCATGAAGGCCAACCTTTTTATTCTCCAAAGCCAATAGCGCCTCGTTAAAAGAAGCAAATATTAGGCCTTCACCCTGTTGGTTTTTCTTTTCCAAAGTCAGATAATAACACCCCAGTACCATATCCTGGCTGGGAATTGCGAGGGGTCTTCCATTAGCCGGAGAAAGGATGTTCTTTGTGGCTAACATCAAAGTCTTTGCCTCTATCTGAGCTTCAACAGAAAGAGGAACATGGACAGCCATCTGATCCCCGTCAAAATCGGCATTAAAAGCTGCACAGACTAATGGATGTAGCTGAATCGCTTTTCCTTCTATTAAGTTTGGCTCAAAAGCTTGGATTCCCAGGCGGTGAAGAGTTGGAGCGCGATTGAGCATAATCGGATGCTCCTTAACTACTTCTTCCAAATAATCCCAGACTTCTGGTCTTTCCTGCTCATGCCATTCCCGGGCGATCTTTATACTTGGCACCAGGCCTTCTTTCTCAAGTTTATGAAAAATAAAGGGTTTAAAAAGCTCCAAAGCCATCTTTTTTGGTAACCCACATTGATTCAGTTTAAGTTCTGGGCCGACAACAATAACAGATCTTCCAGAATAATCCACCCGTTTTCCCAAAAGATTCTGCCGGAAACGCCCCTGTTTTCCTCTCAAGGCTTCGCTTAAAGATTTTAAAGGCCGTCGATTAGCACCTAAATGTACTCTACCTCTCTTGCCATTATCAAAAAGTGCGTCAACTGATTCTTGAAGCATTCTTTTTTCATTCCTTATGATAAGCTCAGGAGCTTTGAGTTCAATCAATTTTTTTAAACGATTATTCCGATTTATGACTCTCCTGTACAGGTCATTTAGATCAGAAGTTGCAAAGCGCCCTCCATCCAGGCGGACTAAAGGTCTTAGATCCGGTGGAATGACCGGGATTACATCCAAGATCATCCATTCAGGGCGGTTCCCAGATCTCTTCAAGGCTTTAAAAATCCTCAGTCTCTTGGCATTACGAAGCTTTCTCTGTTGAGAAGTCTCTGTCTTCATCAATTTTCTCAACCTTATAGACTCTTTATTAATATCGATCTTATCAAGTAAAGTCTTAATCGCTTCTGCCCCGATAGATGCTTCAAATCCATCGCCAAATTTCTCCTGAGCGGCTTTGAACTCCTCTTCAGTCAGAAGTTGTTTTTCCTGTAAGGCTGTTTCTCCAGGATCGATTACAATATAGGATTCAAAATACAGGACTTTCTCAAGGTCCTTGATCCTAAGGTCAAGGATCAGCCCTATTCGGCTGGGAGCCCCTTTAAAGAACCAGATATGTGCTACGGGAGATGCCAGTTGTATATGCCCCATTCGCTCCCTGCGAACATTAGAACGAGTCACTTCCACTCCACATCGTTCACAGATAATCCCTCTGTATTTCATGCGTTTGTATTTTCCGCAAAGGCACTCAAAATCATTTATAGGGCCGAAGATCTTTGCACAGAAAAGGCCGTCCTTCTCCGGTTTAAAAGTTCTATAATTGATGGTTTCAGGCTTAGTTACTTCTCCCCATGACCAGCTTCTGATCTTTTCAGGAGAAGCCATGCTAATCCGCACTTGGTCAAAATCGATCTTAGGCTTTCCACCCATTGCGTGCCTAGTATCCATCATTTCTCTCCTTTTTTTGCACTAGGAACATCTATACCCCAAGGCAGAGCTTCTTCTGCCCCTGCTTTTTGCAACTCTATATCCAGGCAAAGACTCTGAAGCTCACGAATAAGAACATTCACAGATTCCGGGAGACCGGGACTAAAGTCCAGGTCTCCTTTGACTATGGCTTCATAGATCTTTGATCTACCTTCCACATCATCAGATTTTGCCGTCAATAATTCCTGAAGGGCATATGCAGCTCCATAAGCTTCCAAAGCCCAGACTTCCATTTCCCCGAATCTCTGTCCTCCAAATTGGGCTTTGCCACCTAAGGGCTGTTGGGTGATCAGCGAATAAGGGCCAGTAGCGCGGGCATGAATCTTATCATCAACTAGATGATAGAGTTTCATCATATAGATATAACCTACTGTTACTTCATCATCAAATAACTCTCCGGTCATTCCATCATAAAGAGGATATTTTCCCGACTCAGGCAGCTCTGCTTTTTTAAGTAGTTCTTTAATTTCCTTTTCTGAGATCCCGTCAAATACCGGTGTAGCAATCCAGAGACCAAGTTTCTTTGCGGCACATCCCAAATGAGTCTCTAATATCTGTCCCACATTCATTCGGGAAGGTACCCCAAGAGGATTTAGGATAATCTCTACTGGTGTGCCATCCGGAAGGCGAGGCATATCCTCTTCTGCTACGATTCGCGCAACAATTCCTTTATTCCCATGCCTTCCAGAAACTTTATCTCCAACGGACATTTTTCTTTTCATGGCAATATAGACTTTTATAGTCTGAATTACTCCAGGAGATAACTCGTCGCCCTTTTTTAATAGTTCCACTTTTTCTCTACGTGTCATTTTAAGTGCTTCTATCTGACGCTTAACTTGATTTTCAATGTCTTCAATCTTATCATCCCTACTTTTGTCAGCCTTAATCTTAATCATTAATAGATCTTTAGCATCAATTTTGTTAAGAATTGCATTGGTCAGTTTAGTTCCCTTTTTCAGATCGATCCCGGATACTTCCTGGTTCTTCATGACTACTTCTCCATTAAGAATTTCTTTTATTCTCCGGCTCTTTTCGTTTTTATGGATGCTGATCTCATCATCAAGATTCCTCTTCAACTTGGCGATTTCTTCTTTTTCAATGACTTTAGCCCGCGGGCCTTTCTCGGCGCCGCGCCTTGAGAAGATACGAACATCGATTATTGTTCCCTCGACTCCAGGAGAACAATAAAGCGAGGCGTCTTTGACATCCAGGGCTTTCTCTCCAAAGATAGCTTTAAGGAGCTTTTCTTCAGGTGATAATTGAGTTTCCCCTTTGGGAGCAACTTTTCCGACCAGGATATCTCCAGGCTTCACTTTGGCTCCTATTCTAACAATCCCATTATCATCCAAGTTTTTTAGAAGATTGTCAGGAACATTCGGGATATCCCTCGTGACCTCTTCAGAACCTAATTTTGTATCCCGGGCTTCGATTGATTCCTCAATTATATGAAGAGAAGTAAAAATATCTTCCTTTATAAGTTTTTCACTCACAACAATAGCGTCTTCAAAATTATATCCTCTCCAAGGCATAAAAGCACAAATAACATTCCTTCCCAGAGAAAGTTCACCCATGTCAGTACAGGAGCTATCAGTAAGAATCTGGCCTTTCTGAACATAATCTCCTTTTCTTACTAAGGGACGATGATTTAAACAGGTATTCTGGTTTGTTCGTAAAAATTTCTTCAGGAAATAAGGGTCTGTCCTCATATCATATTTTTTTTCATTTTTTTCTTCTTCCACACGTACCAGAATTCTTTCCGCATCAACAAATTCAACCACTCCTGACCGCCTACAGATTTCAACATCACCTGAGCCTTTAGCTATAAGATGTTCAATACCGGTACCCACTAAGGGGGCTTCCGGTCTAAGAAGTGGAACAGCCTGTCTCTGCATGTTCGATCCCATAAGAGCACGGTTGGCATCATCATGTTCTAAGAAGGGAATTAATGACGTTGATAAAGAAACCAGCTGTTTCGGCGAAACATCTATATAATCAATTTTTTCCCGGGGGATTAATTTAAAATCTCCAGTCTGTCGGGCACTGACAAGTTCATTTTTAAACCTGCCTTTATCATCAACTGGGGCATTGGCTTGAGCAATATTATATTTCTCTTCCTCCCAAGCTGTTAAGTAAAAACAATATGGTTCGGCAACAGGAAGGCTTTTCTTATTCATTTGCTTAAGTTTCTTAACTTTCATTTCTAGCATGTGCTTTTCCATAACATCCCCCATTTTAAAGGAGCTGCTGCCTGGATGGGTAATTTTGACATATTCTTTTACTTGCCCATTTTCTACTTTTTTATAGGGAGTCTCAATGAAACCGAACTCATTAACACGAGCATAACTGCTTAAAGAAGAGATCAATCCAATATTCGGGCCTTCAGGAGTCTCAATCGGACATATCCTTCCATAATGGGAAGATTGAATGTCCCTTACTTCAAAACCGGCACGCTCACGGCTAAGCCCTCCGGGCCCTAATGCACTTAACCGTCGTTTATGAGTGATTTCGGCAAGGCTGTTTATCTGATCCATAAACTGAGAAAGCTGAGAGCTTCCAAAAAATTCTTTTAAGGCTGCAATAACCGGCTTTGAATTAAGCAAGTCCTGGGGCATAGCTGAAGCAAGGTCAGTTGAAACCGTCATCTTCTCTTTAATAGTTCTCTCCATCCGTGTCAACCCGATGCGGAAGGCATTTTCAACCAGTTCACCGACTGAGCGGATCCGCCGGTTCCCCAAATGATCAATATTATCCACTGTTCCATCACCTACACGAAGGTTAAGGAGGTATTTTATGACTTCTACAAAATCCATTGAAGTTAGAGTTGTCTCTTCTAACGAAGTGTCAAACCCGAGCTTTATATTCATTTTAAGTCGGCCTATCTGGGAAAAGTTATATCTTCTGGAATTAAAAAACATGTTTTGGAATAAATTATGAGCACTTTCCATGGTATGTGGTTCACCTGGCCTCAGCTTCTTATAAATCTCACCTAATGCCTTATTAGTATCACTAGTAGTATCTTTTTCCAGAGTATTGTGAATGACCTCTTCAACTTTATCTTTGTATGGAAAGAATATTTCAAAAGCTTTGCCGCGAGAAACTAACTGATCGAGATCCGCTTTAGCTATTCTTTTGTTTGCTTTAACAACATCATCTACCGTAGCTATAGAATAAGCACCTTCAATTTCCTTCGGGCTGAGTATCACCTTTTTAATTTTACTCTCTTTTAATTTCTTTAATAATTCATGCGTTATTTTTTTTCTAGCCGAAATAATAACTTTTTTTGAGCCTTGATCAACAATATCCGCTTCTACTTTTTTCCCAATTAGATTTTCCGTAACTTCCCAAAGCAGGTTTCCTTTCTGCGGATATATTTTGAAGGCCTGATAGAATAACTTCAGTATTTCTTCATCAGAACCAAATCCTAAAGCCCTTAAAAAGATGGTGGCTAAGAGCTTTTTCTTCCTGTCCAACCTGACAAATAAGTTATTTCTCTTATCATATTCAAATTCAACCCAAGCCCCTCTATAGGGGATGATCTTTCCGATATAGAATCCCTTTGTCTTTCCCGGCCGGAAAAAAACACCAGGCGATCTTTGCAGCTGGCTCACTATGACTCTTTCGATTCCATTAAAAATAAAGGTGCCTTTATCAGTCATATAAGGAATATCCCCAAAATATACCTTTTGTTCCTTAATATGCTTTAGTCTCTTCGCTTTGGTCTCAGGATCTTTCTCCCAACTGATCAATCTAACCTTTATCCTAATGGGAACAGAGTATATATATCCCTTCTGAAGGCATTCCTCAGAACTGAATTTTATTTTTAATTTAACCTTGCCTCCACAATGTTCACATATAGGGACTTCAATTTTCTTAACTGCATTGCAATAAGGACATATCTCATTATCTGTCAATTCAATATCTGGAGGTAAAAGAGTACTGCAGCTATTACATCGACTGCGAGAATTCTCAACACCTTTGAGGCGTCCACAGTTACATTCCCAGTTCCCTAAAGAATAGCTAATAAAATCAAGTTGAGTGGTTTCTTTAAAATCCGACACCGGAAAAATATCTTTAAAGGCTGCTTGAAGCCCAATATTCTTCCTTTCTTCAGGCAGCAACTCCATCTGTAGAAATTTTCTATAAAACTGCTTCTGGATAGTCAGTATGTCAGGTATAGGGAAAGTGTTTTTGATTTTAGAAAAATCTACTCTTTCGCGGTAAACATTTTTTAATTCATTTTTCATATTTGCCCTCTCAGAAGGGTTTTTTATTTCAATCTATTGCAGCTCTATAACGGCGCCTACTTCTTCAAATTTCTTTTTCATTTCTTCTGCTTCTTCTTTTGATACTCCTTCTTTAACCGCTTTAGGAGCACTGTCTACCAGATCTTTGGCCTCTTTTAAACCTAAACTCGTTACTTCCCTTACAGTCTTGATGACATTGATCTTTTTCTCACCAAAATCTTTCAGGATCACATCAAACTCAGCCTTTTCTTCCTCAGCAGGGACATCGCCCTGACCAGCACCTGGAACAGCAACAGGAGCAACAGCGGCTGCACTTACGCCATATCTTTCTTCAAACTCTTTGATATAATCTGCAAGCTGAATAACTGTCAGATTATCTAAGTGTTCAAAGAACTGCTTTTTTGTTAGTTTGGTCTCTTTAGTAGTTTTTTTCTTAGTAGTATCTTTCGCCTCTTTTGTTTGTGCTTTCGGCATTTTTTCCTCCAACTCTATTTTTTTGATTTTAATTGACTTAACATGCTGCCAAAACTATTGAAAGGAGCTTGCCAAGTCTTTAATAATTGTGTTAATGGGTAAACGATCATATAACCCAGTTTGGCCAATAAATCATCCCGAGAAATCAACTTTGCAATTTCAGGGAATTGTCCTTCGGAAAGTAATTCTCCTTCGACCAATCCCGCTTTTACCTTGAGGATCTTATTTTGCACAATAAAATCTTTAAGTACTCGGGCTAGAACAATTGGATTTTTATCAGTAAAGGCAATGGCCGTAGGGCCTTGGAAATACTGCTTTAATTCTATAGGGAGTTCATCCTTTAAAGCTCTTAGCGCAAGTCGATTCTTAATAACCTTTAAGGAACAATCATTCTCTCTTAATTGGCTCCTCAACTCCATCGATTTAGTAACAGATATCTTCTCATAATCAATAAGATAGAATGTGCTGTTTTGCTGAAATACCTTCGCAAGTTCCAGGACCTGCTTTACTTTATTTTCACGATTGATGTTCACTTCTCTCTCCCCAAAACATCCTCAGTTAAACAAATGGAAGGACCCATAGATGAAGAAATATGAATGCTTTTAATATACTTTCCCTTGGATGAAGCCGGTTTTGCTTGCACGATTGCATTAATAAAAGCATTGATATTATCCTTCAACTTATCCTCAGAAAAGGAAACCTTGCCGACTTGAGAATGAATAATAGCATTTTTGTCTACTCTAAACTCAATCCGGCCAGCTTTAATCTCTACAACAGCTTTTTCGAGATCAAATGTTACAGTGCCGGATTTAGGGTTGGGCATTAATCCTTTAGGGCCTAAAACACGGCCAAGCTTCCCTACACTTCGCATCATATCAGGAGTCGCAATAACAGCATCAAATTCGGTCCACCCTTTGGATATCTTTTCAACTATATCTTCTCCTCCGACAAAATCGGCACCGGCTTTTTCAGCTTCAGTGACTTTTTCTCCGGAAGTGATAACACACACTTTACTTGCCTTTCCCGTTCCATGAGGGAGAACAATAGTACCTCGTACCATCTGGTCCGAATATTTTGGGTTAACCCCAAGATTAAGGGAAATATCCACTGATTCATCAAACTTGACATAGCTAAGCTTCTTGACCAAACTTATAGTCTCATCCAGAGTATATTGCTCTTTTTCAATTAATTCTTTTGCTTTTTGGTATTTTTTCCCTCTTTTATCCACTGATAATCTCCAGCCCCATATTTTTTGCAGTACCACTAATTATCTTTACAGCTGCCTCTAATTCAAAAGCATTCATATCAGACATTTTGGCCTTAGCAATCTCTTCTAGTTGTTTTTTCGTGACTTTTCCGACTTTATCCTTATTTGGCTCTCCAGAACCTTTAGCAATTCCTGCCGCTTTTTTTAATAGATAAGAAGCCGGTGGTGATTTGGTTATAAAATTGAAACTTCTGTCTTTAAAAACTGAAATAACCACTGGAACCAATGTTCCCGGCTCCATCTTACTTGTCTTCTCATTAAATTGCCGGACAAAATCCATGATCGGTACATTATTCTGACCAAGCGCCGGCCCAACTGGAGGCGCCGGACTTGCCTGACCTGCTTCGATCTGAAGCTTAATAACCGCAACTACTTCTTTTGCCATTTTCCCTCCTATATTTTCTCAACCTGCAAGAATTCCAGTTCCACAGGGGTATATCTGCCAAATATAGTAACCATTACTTTAAGCGTATCTTTTTCATAATTTACTTCTTCGACAATTCCGTTAAAATTAAAAAACGGACCATCTATGATCCTAACAGCTTCTCCTTTTTCGAAAGAATGCTTTGGCTTCGGCTTTTCAGACGTAACCTCCATATGCTCTACAATCTGGCTGACTTCATCTTTACTCAAGTGGGTAGGTTTCTTGCCCGAGCCAACAAAACCAGTGACCTTAGGTGTATCCCGGATCATTAACCAGTTTCCGTCAGTCATCTCCATCTCTATTAATAAGTATCCAGGGTAAGATCGTTTAGTAGAAACGACTTTTTTCCCGTCTTTAATCTCAACAACGCCTTCAGTAGGGATGATGATCTCTCCAATTTGATCTTCAATATTAAGCTCTACTGCCCGTTGGCGTAAAGATTCAGCTACAAACTCTTCATATCCTGAATAAGTGTGAACTACATACCAATTTTTTTCCATTTTATAACTCAGTTTATGATAATATGGATTCTATCTGTTTGATCACATAAGAAAAGATCAAGTCCATAAAATACAAATAAAATCCGAAAAATATTGTCGCAATAATAACCACAATAGTTGTACTGTATATCTCATTTTTCGAAGGCCAAGTGACTTTTTTAACATCAGATCTAACCTCTCTTAGAAAAGGAAAAAATCGCTTATACCATCTTGTTTTTTTCGTCATTCTTTTTCCCTATGAAATGAAGTTGTTTTCTTGCTTAGAGAATTAAGTATTCCGAACTCCTTTAAGTTGCTGTGTAATCTATTATTATTCCATACAATTTTTCTCTGGCAGGTGAGGCAGGACTCGAACCCGCAACCCCCGGTTTTGGAGACCGATGCTCTAGCCAGTTGAGCTACTCACCTTATCTGATTATAATTCCTCCTTTGATCTCAAGGCCAAGCCTTCTAACCTGAACTATTCATAAAAAAATGTCGATATGCATGATTCATCTTTTTTGATCTGTATGTTACACTAATTCTTATATAGATTCAATTTACCACTTTGTTCACAATATAATCTCTATTTGTAATCGACATTTTTTACCTTTCAGGCGAGCCGATCTTACCGCATCTGCTTCGTTACAATGGATTTGCGGTGAAGGACCACAGCTGCATCCATTGTGCCTTGCATCTACGGCAACCTCGACTCGTGAATAATTCAGGCTAATAAGCATATCAACCAATTATTTTACTTCTTTATGCAAAGTATGTTTTCTGTCGAATTTACAGTATTTCTTTATTTCCAGTTTATCTTTATTCTGTTTTTTATTCCTGGTTGTACTGTAATTCCGTTGTTTACATTCAGTACATTGAAGAATAATAATATCTCTCATCTTTGTTTCTCTCTCAGTCTTTCTTTATTTTCTCTTATTATTTACTCTAAAATCTCAGTTACAGTTCCTGCTCCTACTGTTCGGCTTCCTTCTCGTATCGCAAAACGAAGCCCTTGCTCCATCGCCACGTTCGTGATCAAACTCATCTCTAAATTCGTATTATCACCCGGCA
>JAUVXM010000144.1 GCA_030603565.1 Candidatus Aminicenantota bacterium | reverse complement strand
AATGGTAAAAAAATGGCGATTAAAATTAAAAATAAAAATAAGAAAAGAGTTAAAATAATCATTCTTGAAAAAATCTTGCATATTACTGAAAATAAATTAATAATAAAAACATTGCCATTTTTTTATGAATAGGTCAGGTTAATAAGGTTCTTTATATTATTCCATTATATCCGAGAGCCTTCTTGAAATTGGGAATTTCCTTTGCTTTAACTACGTATCATTATAATAGTTTTTGGCAAAATCTCGGGAGGAAGCTTACGTGATCACTCTCTGGTTTTTCTTCTCCTTTTACCCATGAACCGAACAAACCGATGCGGCACACACCGAATTTCCGTATTTCTGATGCTTTTTGCTCTAATAGCTGCATAAGGCGTTTAGGGGTCAAATCATTTGTTCTTGATTTTGCGTCTTGGATTTCTACCCAGTCGTCGATTTCCGAGGATAATAAAAAGTCAAATGAAAGGGAGCCCGCCTATCAACGAGAAAGGGGGAGGCGAGGGTTACGAATATTTATTTAATTAAGTGAATCTCCAGGGGCGGTGGATAGAAATACTTGACTCCACTTTCCGTAGCAATTGCACCGTCATGAAATTGTAAAGATAAATATTTTCCTTCCCCCCATTCAGGCATGGGCACATAGACCCAGTATTCAAAATAGAAGTGGTGATTAGGGGGGAGGGTCATATCCCGTTGCCAATCCGGACCTAAAGGACCGATCCTGGGGGCATAAATTCCTGCGCCCGCAGCATGCATGTCAAGAGGAACCTGGGTCTTTTCAATATCCAGGTCCTTGTTATATATTTGTCTGTTTACATAGATAAACCCAGCTTCTTCAATTTTTCGTTTTAGGATTTCAAATGTTTCACCAGCCGTACGCCCCGCCTTAACGTTGCCTTCGATGATCTTACGGACTTTCAGGGCATCTGCCCAGGCTTTTTTGAGCTTTGGCGGCAGTTCTGTATCTCCTTCACAAAGATAACCGTATTCAAACGCGACCTCATATAAGTTCCCAAACTTCCACTCAGGATCCAGATAACAGCCGCTTTGGCAGCCACCTTGTAGACAAATCAGGTCGCCTTTCTGGAGAACATAGTCATCTCTTCCTCTATTTCCGTTCTTATCCACAACAGTACGACTCCCTTCAAGATCGCTGAATTTGGTTACACCCGGCACGATTTCAGCAAACTGTTGCTCGAAAGATTCTGCAATTATCTTGCGCATTTTCTTAAATAGGGCAATCTCACTCTTTACCGGTCTTGCCAGGTAATCTGTTATAAGATATTCAGCAGAGACTATTCTTTTTGCATATTTAGCACCAAGAGCTTTGACCAGTAGTTTGTAGTCAGTGTAGGAAATGCCGTCAGATCGTAACCTGGGAAACTCATAAAATATGGGAGATCCCAGATCTTCCAAGTAATTTAGAGCAATACGCTTGGGATCGCGTTTGGCAACAAATTCTCCGACGCCCTTAAATCTGTAGTCTAATTCCGTATTCGGACCTCCCGGCCATTCGGTCCCTCCCGCTTTATATAATTCTCTTAAGGGAATCCGGCATTCCGGATAGCCTGTTAAAGGAATCTTGATATCCGGTTTAGCAATTATATCGTAGGCGCCGCATTCTCGAACCAAATCCGAACTGTGATCGAAAACTGCCCGTTCTATCCTCTCTTCACCGCGGTCAGTAAATATGAAAACCCCGGAATTGCTTCCCAAATTAGCTGAAACGGGATCAGGATTTCCTACTCTAACTACTTGAATCCACATGTCGATATTGTTTTCCCGCATGACTTGAGGCAGGATAAGATCAAACTTGTCTCTGCGAATCTGATTCATCATTTCCTGAGCCTCTGCTTTGGTTATAGTTGTATCAGTTGATCCCGGTTCAACCTTTTTTAAACTACAGAAGCTCAGAAATAAGCAGAAAAAAAGAGTATAAAATAAAAATTTTCGATAAAACATTAAATAACCTCCTTGCTCTCTGATTTACGAATAATTAATGAATAAGATAAAGTTCCTTTTGGGGTGGAGATAAATACTCGACTCCGTTTGGAGTAGCAATTGCCTCCTCATGATCCCACCAGAATAAATATTGGTCTTTGTCTTGGCTGGAAGGGGAGGGCATATAGAAAAAATATTCTAAAACAAAATGGTGATTGAGGGGGAGAGGTATATTTTTTGACCAATCCGGACCAAGGGAACCTATCCTGGGGCCAAAATAATTTTCTTCCTTTCTCTCCTGTGCTCCTTTTATCATGCCATGGCAGTCGAGACTAAGATGGGTTTTTTCAGGATCATAACCTGCAGCATAAACAGGGAAATTGTTCTTTGGGTTAACCATATGCAATTGGTTATCCCTAAGAATAACCCCGGCCTCCGCAAATTTTTGTTTATGGATTCTCTGTAATTCACGCGGGGTAAGTCCCGCTTTAATTGTCTCTGCCAGGATCTTATCGATTTTCAGATACTCCGCCCAGAGTTTTTTGATATCCGGAGGCGGTTCAGTCTCTCCTTTACGGAGGACATAGGCGTACATTCCCTGGCATTCTGCTGTAACGATATCGCCTCCCTGGATTACAGCCTTTTCATAGCCTTTAGTCCTTCCTCTTTGTGATACGCCTGTACTTCTCCGGCGAAAGACAGTTACTCCTGCCTCAAGATCTGTAGTTTTACCCGGTACGATTTGAGCAAAAATTTTCTTTACATATTCAACTTCCGCTTTGCGCATTTTCTTAAGGAGTTTAATTTCGCTTGGCACTGTTTTTACAATGTAATCCATCAGCACATATTCAGATGAGACCAGCCTGCCGGCATATTTTTTACCGAGCTCTTCTGTCAAGAGGAGATAGTCTGTATGGGAAATGCCGTCGTTTTCTCCGCTGTAAGTCACCCAAGGTCCCAAATCATGTTTGAAATTAACAGCTATGCATTTAGGATCACGTGCTTCGACAAATTCTTTGAGCCCCTTAAATCGGTAATCATATTCTGACATGGGACCGCCCACTGGTTCCTGTACCCTCACTGGGTCGTAGATTATATCGTAAGCTCCACATTCTTCAACTAAGTTACCCTGTTCTCTCCGTCCCCGGTGGGAAGCACCCCAGCGACGTCCCAGAACCGCCCGTTCTATCCTTTTACCACCCCGGTCTGTGAAGATGAAAACACCGGAGGTACTGCCCAGTTCTTCTGCGCCAAAGGGATCAGGATTTGATAGTCTCATCACATGGATCCAAATGTCGATATTGTGCTCCCTCATGACTTGAGGAAGGATAAGGTCAAACTCCTCCTGACGAATCCGCTTATTCCATTCCTTCATATTTATATCTTCATATTTTATATCATATACTGAAGATATAGCGTCTTCTTCCTGAGCCTGGGCTGTAGTTTGAACCAAAGTAAAAAAGCCAAGCACCAGAAACAGGCCCAAAAAGCCTAACATAGCATTCCTTAAATCCAATAAAACTTTGCGTTTCTTTTTCATGCTTATCTCCTTTTAGGTAAATTTATCCAACCTGACCTATTCATAAAAAACTCGCGAATAATCCAGGATAAATATACTCCTTGGAAATTCTTTTGTGAAATTAGCAAATAAAATCCAGGCCATTCCAGCCACTTGCTTTTTATTTCCTTGCGGGAATTATCTGGGAGATCAGCGTGAAGGGGCTTCTAGCCGTTAAGATATAGCCTTTTGAAAAGGGGGAACGGCTGCATCATTGCCTTTCCAGATGAAAATTATCCTCCATTTTTCTATCAATATTATGTTTGATGGCGCTCATGCCAATTACCGTCCTTTTTTTGATTGTCCAAAAGTGAATATTTTAAGGGTAAAAGTTCCTTTAGTTCTGATATATGTTTTTCTATTGATCTTGTGATATGCCTTTCTGAGAGAAGATAAACTATATAACTATTTAAAGAAGAGCCTTCCTTTTTAGCTTCAAAGCTTAAAGCTGCGTGCAGGCTTTTTGGAAATCTCAAACGGATTTGACCACTAAATTGTTTTAAAACTTCTGGTTCCGGAGGAGGGCAGTCATTTTCTTTGTAAACCTTTAAGAAGCCATTTACTGCTGATTTTGCTTCTTCTACAGCTTCTTCAGGAGTTTCTCCAAAAGCAGAAAGGCCTGGGAATTCAAAAACAGTTGCCACGTAATTTTTATCTTCTTCGCTCCAATTTAAATTTATTGAATATTTGAACATCTTTAGTCCTCCATAAAATTAAATTCTTCAATAAAATTTATAAGCTGATTCGTTTGATATTTTTTGGCTTTACTTTTGTCATGTTTATCTGGTTGAAAATTCATTATTTTATTAAATAATTTGTGCTTATATATTTTATGACTTCCGGTTTGATTTCTAACCTGGATTATTCACGAGTCGAGGTTGCTGCAGATGCAAGGCACAGGGTATGAAGCTGTGGTCCTTCACCGCGAATACCCTGTAACGAAGCAGATGCGGTGAGATCGGCTCGCTCGGAGAGTAAAAAAATGGCGATT
>JAUVXM010000081.1 GCA_030603565.1 Candidatus Aminicenantota bacterium | reverse complement strand
TATTTCTTTTCTGGTTCGGAAGGTACAACTTCTTTTTTAAGTTTGGTCAGGAGTTCTTCAGGTATAGTAGCAGATATGGTGATAAATTCATCGGTTGAGGAGATTTCAATTGCGTTCATCAGTTCGCCGATTTCAGGCTTTTCAGCTGCAGCCATAGCTCCGAGGGACTTAAAGCCATTCAATTGAGTGGCTACCTTCTGGTTTTTTTCAGCATCTGCACTTGCACCTATGATTTCCAGTATTATATTTTTATTTTTATAATCAAAATTAAAAGATACAGATTTGACCGATGTCATATCGGGAAGCATGGGGTTTCCCGCAGCTTTACTTGCAGCTTGCGGTGGCACAAGAACGGTACCCCAGACTAAAGTCTTTTTATTAACTTTTTTCAATAGGGTTGAAAGTTCTTCATTTTTATAGACATTATCTTTATTTCCTTTAAAAACATCGATAACGGCTTTTAACCCGGGTAGAGTTCCAACTGCGATATTGGATTTGTTTAGAAAAGCAAAACCGCCTTCCTTGCCTTCATCTTTTTTACCATAATGAATATTTATGCCATTGTATTCTTCTTCTAAGAATTCCTGATCTTCTTCCTGAGCTTTTTTCTTTATGACAGAAAGAAGGGCCTGGGGATCATATTTCATATTTACAATACCTACACCTTCTTCACCTTCATCTCCTTTTAACATGGCGGCAGTAATGAAATTAAGGTCTTCTTTAGGGTCGATTCCGGTTTTTTCCACGAATTCAAGATATTTTTCATAGGATTTTTCATCCTTGATTGCCTTGTCAACAAATTCGATAGACATGGCTTTGTGAGCGTCAATAAAAATTACACCTTGAGCATCTACTGGTAATAGTTCCATAATGTTTTTAGCAGATGCTGAAGTCCCGGCTTTTGCGGCCTTATCACTGCTCTTGCAAGCTGTAAAAGAACCAAGAGCAAGAATGAGAACTAATCCGACTATCATACTTTTTTTCATTTTTATCCTCCTTTTTTCGGGACTTTGTTTCCCGTTTAAAGGACTATATCAGAATTCGGGCTAAAGAGGCAACTTATTTTTTTAAAATTATTACTTGCTGAAACAGGAGCATTTATTATAGATTTTGAACATAAGTAGCATTTATAATAAAGCACTGCTTTAGGAGGATAAAGTGCCGGAAATGAAAAATGAAAATGACTGGAGTTTTAAGGGATTAGCAAAAAACAGGATGAGTATACGCCGGTTTTTAGATAAACCGGTAGAGAGGGATAAAATATTTACTTGTTTAGAGGCTGCCCGGATAGCTCCCTCTGCAGAAAACTCCCAACCGTGGCGTTTTTTGATAGTAGATGATCCTGAGGTAAAAAACAAATTTTCCAGAAAGGTTTTTTCAGGTATTTACAAAGTTTCAAATTTTGCAGCCAAAGCTCCGATTTTAATTCTTATTATGGCACAGTTAGATATTGTTGCACATAAATTAGGAAAACAAATACAGAATATTCAGTTTCATCTTCTTGACATGGGGATTGCAGGCGAGCATTTAGTTCTGCAGGCAGAGGAGTTGGGGTTGGGTACTTGCTGGATGGGCTGGTTTGATGTAAGGAAAGCCCGGAAATTTTTTAAAATTCCCAAAAAATATAAAATAATTGCTTTAATGCCTGTAGGATATTATGAAAAAAAGCCCTCCCGTAAGCGGAAGCGAAAAAGCATGGAAGAGATTGCCTGGTTTAATCGGATAGAATAAAATCTATATTTCGACTCCGAAGACTCCTTTAAAGGCAAACCCAAGTATTATTGAAAGTCCGAAAAAGGCAATAAGCCAGTGAAAGTTAATTCCAAAAAGTGGTAGGCTTTTATCAGGATAGGAAATTTCAATAGATTTTATTGGGCTTGACTTTTTTATGGGTGCTTCTAAAGGGAAAAAAAGTCCATCCAAAAAGCTGCCCTTTAATTTTTTTGGGGAAATTTTACTCAAAGATGTTTGGGCTACAGATACCTGTTTTGATACTTTTTGACCGTCTATATAAATTTCAAGGTTATAAACACCTTTTTTAAGGGGTGAGATTCGCCAATTTATCTCATTTTCCTCTTCAATCCTTAAAGGCAGGGTTTCAATTAAGATGCCTGAAGATGGGGCAATATTAAGATCGACTTCAAGCGGATTATAATCATTTTCCAGTTTGACCTTTAGAACTACAGGTTCTCCGGGTTTTAGGGAGCTATACCCGAACCAAAAATTCACCTGGATTAGAACAAGAATCAATGGAATTATCATAAACAAAAGTGGTTTAGCTGAGTGACTTATATATTTTATGTTTGCCAGGAGGATATTTCCCTGGGCTTTTAAAGAAATACGCATATTATCCGAGAACAAACGCATTTCCAGGAGATGGGCTTTAATTCTGTTTTTTGTCCGTTTTATGCCTTCCTGGTTAGAAGTATATCGGAATACCAGAAGCATTAATAAACCGGTCAAGAGCGATATAAAGATCATCCCAATCCAGGGGTTCATACTCTGAAAAGGCAGGAAAAGAATGTCGAATATTTTATTTATGATCGAATTGAAGGTCCACATGGTTAGTTGTGTTTTATGAGATATATCCCAGGCCCTTTAATTTTTTCTTTACTTCTTCTTCAGAATCAGCTCCATCTAACTGGGTGATTTCTTTTTCAAGGCAATGGGATATGAATTCTTCCGCAGAGGAGTAACCTGAGATTTCTGCATATTTTTTTACTTTTCCCAAAAGGTTTTTATCTAATTTGACTTTTGCTTTGCCCATTTCTTCTCCTATTAATTATATTATTGGTTTTCCTGTCATATTTTGAGGTGTATCAATACCAAAGATTTTTAGAATTGTCGGTGCCATATCATAAAGTGCGGGGAACTGGCTATTTATCTTGCGATTCATGAAAAATATACCAGGTACAATATCAGGGGCAACACAGTGGTCACCGCTCCATTTTGCCTTGTTGTCCTCAACTATTTCCTTTGTGATCCTGCCAAGAGGTGATGACCAGGAGATTCTGTATCCTTTATTGAAGCCCAGGATAATATCAGGGGCTTGGTCAACACAAAGGCCGGAATAAATATCTTTAGCAACATAAGCTCGATAAATAGCTCTATTCCCGGTTTTGGGGTCTATATAGTTTTCAAGTTTTTTGGCAATTTCCCGGATAAGGTTTTCTTTTTCAGCTCCGATTGCTACGATTCCTTCTGATTCTCTGCCTTTTTCGTTGATATAGAGGCCGTTTAGACCATATGCATATGCTTTGGACCTTGACCAGTCCGTATTGAGAAACAGGTTGCTCTCCCCCTGCCTGCGCTTATTAATAAGACTGTGATAACCATTTTCCAGGAGCCAGGTATTGGCATTGAAAGCGCGGCGAAAAGGCGAGAATCCATGGTCAGATACAACCATGATGATGGTGTTTTTATCCGCTTTCTTTAGAGCTTTGTCCAGCATCTTATCGGCTTCAATGTAAATGTTTTGAATTGTATCTTTATATTCAGTTGCCAAGGAAGGGTCATAGAAGGGATTATCCTTATCAATATAGCGCCAAAACATATGCTGCCGCTGGTCTGTACTGGAAAGATAATAGAAAAGCACTCCGGAGTCAAAACGAGCTAACTCGTAGTCGAACATTTTTAGGCGTTCCTCAAGGACCATGTCATCCTGCTCTAAAAATTCCCTGTCATCCAAAATTTCATTGTTCAGAGCCTTAAAGTCTCCTGGGAGGCCTTGGGTATAAAAAGAGCCGAATTTTTCTTCAAGTTCTTTTGCATAGTTTTCGGGAGTGGAGATGGGTAAGGCTGCATCTCCGGGATCGATATTTATTGGCGATATATATAGTTTAAATTCAGGCCTGATCTGTTTAAGGAAAAACTTACAGATCCCACTTACACTTTGAGTGGGGATCAGACTAAAATTGAGTTTTTTCCAGGAGCTCCATTCTCCTTCCTTAAGAATGAATTCTTGATCTTGGATAGCGATTTTAGCAACAGGATTAACCGGGTCCACAAATACTTTAAAGTCTATAGATGTTTCCGGATCATCCTTTTTGAAAGTATTGATAGGGCCGGAAAGCTTTGATTCCACGCGGTTTCCTATGACATAGACTTCGTGTATTCTGCCTCCGCCGATATCTTGATCGATTTTTGAGGATTCGGTGGTATAGTAATTAAAAATACCATAAGAGCCGAGCATATCGGGTGTGTTCATTCCGGAAATAGTTCTCTGTTTGGTTGGAACAGGGGGATAATTAGATGGAATTTTAAAAATAGTGGCGGGAATGTCATATTCTTCTAAAATTTGCCAGAATGCTTTTCCCTTGCGCAGGTTTGTTACCTTTCCTCCGGATAGAGGGAATTTATAGTTTCCTAAAGATAAGGTCTTTCCGGACTGAGAGCTTTCTGTAGCTGAAAAAATTGGGATATAGTTTTCAGGATCTCTGTGGGTGAAATCATAGATTCCATGTCCTCCGGCATTCATTCCAGTAGTAAAGTTTGACCAGGCGACAGGACTTTGGGGGGGGGTACTGGTCCGCAGGGGGGTGAAAGTTCCCTGGCTTTGAAGTTTCCGGAATGCAGGAAGCTTTCCTTCATCCATCCAAGCTTTGACAAGCCTTGGGTCCATTCCATCGAATCCAAGGATTATGATCTTTTGGGAAGTTTCGGTTTTTCCGAAAACTCGGGTTATCATATTTGAATTTCCGCTAAGAGCCAGGAGAGAACCGGCTGTAACACCCATTTTCAAGAAATCGCGGCGATTTATATAATTCATTTTTAATTACCTTTTATTTGATTTTTGTTTTTTTTCTGGACTATTTTCTAGCCTTAATAATGACTGTCCATCCATATGATCAGGAGCTTTAAGGCCGAAAAGTTCCATAGCTGTAGGGGCGATGTCAACAATAGAAGGAGATTTGGTATTTATGGGGTGATTACAGAAAAAGATACCAGGGACAAGCTTAGGATCGATACAGTGGTCGCCGCTCCACGCCTTGATATTGTCTTCGAAAATGGTTGAATTAACCTTGCCGGATACTGAATCCCATGATACCCGGTAACCTTCATTGTATCCAACAATAAAATCCGGGCAATTTTCCTTGTAAGGACCAGGGGGAATTTCATCTCTATCATAGAGGTAGTTAATTGCTACAGCGTTGTTGTTTCCATCGTCCATTAGACCGCTTAACATCTGTTTTAGTTCTGTTTTCAGAGCTCTTGTTTCTTCTCCGGGAGATACTATACCCTGTGACTCCCGGCCTTTTTGATTGATATAGATTCCGCCAAGCCCCAGGCCGTAAGCTTTGGTGCTAGTCCAGTCAACATCCTTAAACCATTCTCCACTTTCGATTTTGCCGTCTTTAAGGCTTAGGTAGCCATTACGATAAAACCAGGAATTCAGATTGACACCCCTGCGGAATTGTTTAAAGCCGTGGTCAGACATTATTACCAGACAGCTGTTTTTGCTTAATTTATCTCTGACCTTCCCTACCAGTTTATCCATATTCATATAGAGTTCTTCTATGGTTTTTGCGCTTTTTTTATTCCGGCCAAGCTTAAGGGCCGGGTGTTTTTTGTCAAGGTAACGGAAGAACATATGTTGAATACTGTCAGTAACTTGAAACCAGCAGGCAACGACTCCTTTTTTGGTTTTATCCATAGCATTAAAAAGCATATCTTCTGATTCTTTGTGATTATCATAAGCTAACTTGATAAAAGTATCTTCATCAAGGATACCCTCATTTAAAGCCCAGGTGTCATCTGCTTCACCCAGAGTTGTGAAGCTGCCTAGGAGTTTAGCTATATATACTGAGTAAATAAAGGGATGGGAGATAGGGAGAGCCGGTTTTTCAGGATCGATATTGAGCGGGCTAAGGTACATCTTAAAATTAGGAGAGATCTCAGATATATAAAAACGGCAAATGGCCCTGACCTTAATGCCTAATCCGGGACGGAAAGTTATTTTTACCCAATTAGATAAGGTTTTTTCTTTAAGAATAAATTTTTTGCCTGATATATTTATGTTAGCTGTTTTATTATTGATATCCAGAGTGATTTTCAGAGGCAGTTTCAATTCTTCTTCTTTTTTAAGCAGGGAATTTTCCGGTCCGGAAATATATGTTTCGATTTTATTATCAGAAATAGTTAAGGGGATAATCACTCCGCCTTCATCGATTTTTGCTTTTTCTTTTTCAGAAGTGTAAAAAGTAAAAGTGCCTTGGCTGCCTTTGAGATCAGGAGCGCACATTCCTGATATAAGGTGTCCTTTAAATTTCTCCGGAGGAAAAGTAACAGGTATCCTTAATATCGTGCTGAATATTCCTGCCTCACCAAGAAATTTCCAGAATGGAATACTTTTTCGCATACCTTTAATAACAGGTTTAGAAAGAGGTATTTTATATTTCCCCAAAGGTAGAAATTTTTTCGGATTTCCTATCCAGGCGGAAGAAAGCTCTGGTAGGTAATTTTTAGGGTTTCGGCTGAGAAAATCAAAAATATTATGTTTACAGGGATGAGAACCGGTCATAAAAGATGACCAAGCGACTGGTGAAATAGCTGGTGTAGTTGTTTTTAGATGGGCATAAGTCCCCTCTTTTTTTAAACGGGCTAAGTTCGGAAGTTTTCCTTCTGCCAAAAATTTCTCGACCAAAGTTGGTTCCATACCGTCTAATCCAACGATCACCATTTGGTTGATATGGCTTTTTTTGTAGGTCTTCTGTCTGCGTATCAATTTTAGTAGTAGTCTGAAAGGCCATGAAAGAAAAGAAAAAACCGCCAGGATAAAAGTAAGAAAAAGTACCAGGAAGGAAGAAAGAAAAGCAAAGCCGGCACCCGGGCCTACATAGGCCTCCAAAGGAGACGCTAAGGCAAAGAAGTATATAAAAAGTAAAGTAATAAAAAAGATTTTGATTTTTGTTTTCATGGTACTCATTCGAAATTTTTTGTGATGATAGAAGCCAAGTCAGAGATGCAAAGCTTTTGGCCAAAATTTTGTTTTGACCAAAAGAAAGCTTCATCCCAGGTGTGCATGCCTTGAAGATTTGACCGGCCGAAGATCTCTTTTTTCTTGACCGAACCCTTCATGTCAAATCCGTGGTTAGCAACAGCGATAAGGTCTGGGCCGGATGATACCCATGGCCCGGAATATATGATATCGGAGTCAAAGATCTCTTTTACAACTTCTTTTCCCTGATATTTGAGTTGTTTTAGCTTGCTAATGATTTCCTGTTTGAGAGCCGCTTTCTCTGATTCTTTGATGCAACCATGGGGAAATTTGTCTTTAAGATGCAGATATATACGGTTAGGATCCAGGGCGAAGGCCAGGCTATCCGGAGATATCTTATCCAATCCCGTTGGCTCAGGGGATATAAAGTTAAGATAACCTTCTTTTTCCAGCCAGGCATTCAAATAGACTTCCTGTTTTATTCCTGTAAAACCATGGTCTGAAAGAAGGAAAAGGCCTTCTTCGTCTCCGGTAAGTCTACGAAACGAATTAAGAATTTTACCAACCAAGTTATCGACCTGATGATAATAATCTAAAAAGTTTTGGTGGTTGGGGTGGGTATTATCTTGATAAGCATTCCAGAGGAAATGCTGGAGGCGGTCTGTTCCGGTAATGACCAATTCAAAGTAATCCCAGTCTTTATTCCAGAGTAAATCAAAAGCTTTTTCCCTGCTGTTTAAAGTATTGATTAGTTCTTTCCAGAGAAGGTCATGGTCTTCTCGGCATTTGAAAGTGTCAATATCGATTTCGTAGTTGATTTTTTCTAATGCGGGTTTTAAAGACATTGGATAAATAGCTTTTGAGAGTTCTATAGCAACAAATCCGGATATCAGCATTCCGTTGATTTTTCGGGCCGGGTAGGTAGACGGCTGATTTATTACCACGCATTTTCTATTTTTCCGGGCCAGGTCGTCCCATATAGTGGGTGTTTTTAGATCTAGATAATTCGGAAAACGAAGTTTATATGAATTCTTTTTAAAGTCGGTAAAACCGAAGATTCCATGGGTTCCGGAATTTGTACCGGTCATAAAGTCTGTCCAGCTTACCGATGATATTTCCGGTAGGCTTGCTTTCATCTTATGTAAATAGCCAGATTTGATAAGCTCAGCAAAGTTTGGCATTACTCCATTTTCGGCAAGGTCAAGGAGAAGCGGGTAGGGAACTCCATCAAGTCCGATAACAGCCACTCTTCTTTTCTTTTTTCTCCTAAATAATCGCATGGATTCCTTATATATCCGTAAGTAGGTAACCTGAACTATTCATAAAAAATGTCGATATGTATGATAATTTTCGCCTAGTCAATATTCTGCCTTGATTTCTATAATGATCTAATTGACCATTTTGTTTTCGATATAATTTATATTTGTAATCGACATTTTTTACCTTTCAGGCAAGCCGATCTTACCGTATCTGATTTGTTGCAGCGGATTCGCGGTGAAATACCACAGCTTCATCCACTGCGCCTCGCATCTACGGCAAACTCGACTTGTGAATAATTCAGGTTAATTATAAATATAACCTTTAAAATGTCAAACCAATACTTTGTTTGAATTCAAAATGATTTCTACTCTGCTTCGGCTATAAAGTAGTCAGAAACGTTGATATTATATTTGTTTGGTGCAAGAGTTTTGGAGATAGTTCTTTTATAAGATTTTGTTTGAGCGTCGATTTCAGAAAGGTCCACGACTTTTCCATCGGTCTTGTTACCTAGTTTATCTGTAATAAGTTTGATTTTTGGTCTGTAAAAATTTATTGCTTCAGCATTATTTTCATATACAATTCCGATTTCAGCCGTGTTCAGCAAAACCAAAGTGCCCACTGGATATGTGCCCATCATATTGACAAATACTTTGAGAATAAGCGGATTAAATTCTTTCCCACTTAACTCCAGCATAAGGCTAAGAGCTTGTTCCCGGGAAAAATCTTTCTTCCTGTAAGGTCTTTTGGTGGTGATTGCATCAAAAAAGTCTGTTATTTTCACCATCTTACTAAAAAGGTTGATACTATTCTTTTTTTTATATTTTGGGTATCCGGAATTATCCTCACGTGAATGGTGTTCCATTGCCACATTAAGAGCTTGTAAGGGAAGATGACTGAATTCTTTCATCTGAATCAACATTTCTGCTCCATAGTGAGGATGAAGCTGGATGATGTCTCGCTCTTTTTTATCAAGTTTCCCTGGTTTTAAGAGGATATCTTTTGGTATTTTGAGTTTTCCGAAGTCATGAAAGAAGGCACTAAGACCAAGATCGATTAGTTCATTTCTATCGAGCCCCATTTTCTTTCCCAGAGCAATGGAGAGAATACAAACATTTACTGAATGATTGAGGGTATATTCATCAAAATTTTTTATATTTGTCAATCCGAACAAAAAAGATTCATTATCGGAAATATGGTTGAATATTGCCTGCATCAGTCTTTTTGTTGTAGTCAAAGAAATATGTTTTTCCTCTTGCTTTTCAAACATCTCTTTGAGATGGGTCATACTAAGGAAAAATATTTTTTTCGTAGCTTTTTCTTTGTTCTCTGTTTTTTCAAAAGCAGGGATATTATTTACATGGATATTGTTTATATTTCTCTCTTTGAGCCTGTCCAGGAATGTTTGAAATGGATTATCAGGGGAAAGATTTTTTTCTGCTAAAAGGAGGATGAAACGGCTTAATTCATTTTCAGTCACATCAGGAAGGAAAAGCAGCTCACCTACATCTTTTTTCTGAAGTTCTGAATAAATAAATTTAAAAAGATAATAATTGGAAAAGCTGAATTTTAGCTTCACATTATTAAATAAAAGGCTGTTTTGTCTAAGGATAAAGGTTGATTCTCCCTGAATTTTATGGATGTTTTGGATATAATGATGCAGAAGTTTTATCTGGCGAAGGAAAATTCGATTATTGGGCTCATAGATCTTTGACATACGGAAGGCGCGGTTGATATGGTGGATAATATCAATAGCCGTTTTAAGGACTTTCCTTTCATCGTTGTTTTCTTGCATCTTGTTAAGCTTTCCTACATGCTTCTCTGATTTTTTTATTACGGCTATTTTTATTAATCTTTAAAGTGTTTTCTGCCTCAGGAGTCGTCATTTTTTTTATGGCAGATACAGCATATAGACTGGTATTTACAATTTTTTTTTTTGAAAACATTCCTGCCTTTTTTATTACCGATGTCAGGGCGCTGCAAGCATCGATATCTTTTGTTCTGCTCAGAAAGTCAATAAGAGCTTTTTTTTCAGGCCAGCATTTTTTATAAAATTTTTTATCCTGTACCGTCTGTATTATCGATGTGCGGATTGACTTATTATCTGAATGAAGGTTTTTTATTGCTGCTGTACGAAGCTCTTCATCTGTCCCTGAAAGATAAGCTAATAATATTTTTTCAGCGGTTCTATTGTGGAATTTACCAAGTGTATTAATAGCAGCGGTCTGGATACTTTTATTTTCAAATCCAAAGAAGCTGGCAAGGTGTTTAACAGCTTCTTTATCCTGGATTTCTCCAAGAATAGAGATTATTTCCTTTGTTAATTCTGGTTTATCATTACTTGCGATCTTCATTAAGAGAGAGATGTTTTTCTTTTCGGTCTTTTTAATTTTATTTAGGATTTTATCCCGGATCGGAGAAGACTTTGCTTCATCATATAAATCAGCGAAAAGAGGGATGGTCGCTGGAGTAAGAAATTCAAGATATGAAAAATAAGCGTCAAAGTTCCGAATCATACCCTCCTGGAACTTTATTTTAATATCAGCCAGGGCAGATTTGTCTTTAGAGGAGTTGATAAATTCATCTATAGATTCCTTTTTATATGAGAAATTTATAGATTGATTTTGTTTGAAATCATTTAGAGTTTTCAGTATTTCCAGTGATTTTTTGAAATTGTTTTTGGATAAATATTTCAGTTGGCATTGTTTCAATATCTCCAAAGTTTGAGAGAAATGTTCCGGACGTTCTTCTAAGTAAAGCATTTCAAATAGTAGTGAAATAAGTTCATCATCCGAAGAAATTTTACGGCTGTCCTGAATAATCAGCTCTAGTATCTCCATTTCTTTCTGATTCAAGTGTGATTTTTCATCATGAGTGGAGGGGATTTCATCAGGAGTATTATCTACTTGCTTGGACACGTTTTTCAGGATTTTTTGAGCAATTCCGGAGTCCTGCGATAGAGCCTGCCTATCTTCAGGTAAAAGTTCGATTTTTCCGGAAAATAATTCAGTTTTATCTACCTGGTAGTCCAATGTTTCCATCCCAGTTCCAATTTTTGATTCAAGATAGTCATCCGGTGCAAAATACCGGATGTTGGAAAAGTCGTGTTCCCAGAAAGAGATTACAATGTCGCTTTCTTCTGCCGGTAGGGAAGAATTGAATTTTATTATTTCAAGAAAATCAATAAATTCGTCCTTTTGTAAATTCTTATAAAAAAATAGCATCCTCATGCCATCTTTATAAAACAGGAAAGGAAGACTGTGTTTTATCTGTTTGTCCGTATAGATTATTTCTCCCTCAAGGGAAAAAGATAATTCTTCAATGCCGATCTCAAGTTTCCAGTATTTCTCCAGGAAGTTCTTGAGTTTCTGAAATAGCTGTTCTGTGAAATTCTTAACATTTTCATGCTCAGAAGAAAATATTCTCATCTGGGAAAAAGTCTTAGCCATAAGATTAATTATGGTTTTTACTTCTTCAATTTTTTTCTTAATCAATTCCTCCTTGAGCTATAAAAATATATTTGCATATTTTGTATTTATGAGTCAAGGTTAATATAATTATGGAGTTCCCCCAATTTTTAGAAAAGGAGTATGTGATGAGTTTATACGATGTGATAATATCCAGAAGGTCTATCCGACAGTTTCAAGCTGAACCGATTTCCCTGGAAGATTTGGAAGGGATGATAAATGCGGCCCGGCTGGCGCCTTCAGCAGCAAACCTACAGCCTTTGGAATTTGTGGCAGTGGAAAATAAAAAAATATGCGAAAAAATATTTCCATGTCTAAAATGGGCAGCATATATTGCTCCTGAAGGCAATCCAAAGATTGGACAGGGGCCGACAGCCTATATTATTGTCCTGGTTAACACTGAAGTAAGAGATGAAGGGTTTGAGTGGGATTCCGGGGCCGGAGTTGAAAATATCCTGCTGACTGCCTGGGAAAAGAGAATAGGCAGTTGCTGGCTTATATCTATTGATAAAAAGAGATTAAGGGAGATATTAAATATTCCCGGGCATTTTAAGATAGATTCTGTAATTGCCCTGGGATATCCAGCGGAAAAGCCGGTAGTTGAAGAATATGTTGATTCTGTTAAATACTGGAAGGATAAAAGTTCACAATTTCATGTTCCCAAAAGAAAGCTCCAGGATATACTTCATTTTAATAGATTTAAGTAAGCCTGAATAATCCATGCAACTTTTCTAAGTATCATACATATCGAGATTTTTTTTAAAAGGGAGGGAGATGATGATTATGCTTAATATCCCGAGAATATATTCGAAAAGATTAGTTATCAAGTGGATCCCAATACCGGAAATAATGGCCAATTGGGGCTGAAAGTTCATCAACTTGAAAGTTAATACCCAGGCGGATTCCCAGGTGCCAAATCCTCCCAGTCCCTTTATGGGAAGAATTGATGTTAGTTCCGCCCCTGTAATTCCTAATATTGTTTTAAAAAAGTTTAGATCATGCAAGTTAAATCCGTGACTGTAGAGAATAGAATAAAGAAGGAAGTAGAGAGCCCCATATTTTGCCAGTCGCAGAGCTAAAGAGATAGAAAAAACCGGCCAGTATATGCGCCTTTTTTTAGTAGCTGAAAGTTCCTCTATGGTTTTTTCAATAGTTTTTTTACTTTTGACAGCCCAGATTTTTTTATCGACTCGAAAGAGCTTAATAGAATAGCTATACAATTTGAAAAAATGTTGGGCTAGGGGGATTAACAGCCATAATGTGAGGAATATTGTCAGAAAAAAGAAGAAAGAAATTATAAGGAATGATGTGCTGGTAACTGCTGAAGAGCCGAGTCCGACAATAAATATTGAAAAGATCAGAAAAGGGCTTAAAGTAAAAAAGTCAAATATTACGGCTAGAACAAATGATGAAGCTGCGGTTTCAAATGGAAATTTCATTCTGCGGTTGATCAAATATACATAAGAGAGAGAGCCGAGCCGAGCCGGGAAAAGATCGACGAATAGATTCCGAATGAATGTGACTAGAAGAATATTTTTCCAGCTTATGGGATGCGGTTTCAGCAGCCATTTGTATCGCCAGGCACGCAGGCCTGAGGAAATGAGCGCTATGATAATAAAAGCCAGAACTGCTGGATAATGGATGTTTTTGAAAGTAGTGGAGAGGTCGTCTGTTTCAATTTTTGATAATAAGAGCCAGATGAGAAAAATCGAGATAAGAATTGATAAGATGTATAAAAAAATCTTTTTCTTTAACATTTCAGGTTTAATTATTGCTATTTGAACTTTTTTACTATGTATTATATCATATTTAACCTGGATTATTCACGAGTCGAGGTTGCTGCAGATGCAAGGCACAGGGTGCGAAGCTGTGGTCCTTCACCGCAAGTACCCTGTAACGAAGCAGATGCATAGAGATCGACTCGCCTGAATGGTAAAAAAAATGGTGATTAAAATTAAAAACAAAAACGGGAAAATAGTTAAAATAATCATTCTTAAAAGAATATTGCATATCGCTGAAAAGAAATTAATAATAAGAACATCGCCATTTTTTTATGAATAGGTCAGGTTAACAAGTATCCTTATAATTGTAAAGAATAAAATATGTTAAAATCAGGCGAAATAGATAGAATCATTAATAATGCTCTCAGAGAGGATATGCCTGAAGGGGATATAACTTCCGAAAATGTAGTTTCTCGGGATTCTACATCTAAAGCAGTAATCACAGGCAAAGAAGAGGGAATCCTAGCCGGAATAGAGGTAGCGGAAAAAGTATTTAAAAAAATCGATCCTGAAATCAGGATAAAGAAATATTTTAGGGATGGACAGGGAATAAAAAAAGGGGATAAATTGGCAGGGCTGCAAGGTAGCTCTATTTCCTTGTTAAAAGGGGAGAGAACAGCATTGAATTTTCTCCAGAGGATGTCAGGGATAGCTACTCTTACACAAAAGTTTGCAAGTGATCTAAGGGGAAGTTCTACCAAACTCCTCGATACTCGCAAAACAACTCCAGGTCTCAGGATCTTAGATAAATATGCAGTAAAAATAGGAGGAGGAGAGAATCACCGCTTCAGCTTATCGGATATGGTTATGCTTAAAGATAATCATCTACGCTTGGTGGGCGATATCCGGACGGCTGTAGAAAAAGCCCGAGCCAATATAAGACCGGGAATTAAGATAGAAGTCGAGACTACAAATATAAAAGAAGTTAAAGAAGCGATAAACAGCGGTGCTGATATAGTCATGCTGGATAATATGTCGCTAAATAAGATGAGAGAAGTAGTAGAATGGGTGAATGGAAGGGTTCCCTTAGAGGTTTCCGGAAAAGTTGATCTGGACAACATAAAAGATATTGCTTTATTAGGAGTGGATTATGTATCTGTCGGCGGCCTGACCCATTCTTTTAAATCTCTGGATATAAGTATGGATTTTTTATAAGGAATTAACCTGGATTATTCACGAGTCGAGATTGCCGCAGATACGAGGCGGAGGGGATGAAGCTGTGGTCCTTCACTGCGAATCCGCTGCAACAAAGTAGATGAGGTAAGATTGTCTCGCTCGAAGAGGAAAAAATGTCGATTACAAATATAAATTACAACAAAAATAAAATGGTCAATTGTTATGTCTTAGGAATAATTGTAAAATGGTAATTTGAAAAGATGTATCATACATATCGACATTTTTTATGAATAGTTCAGGTCATTAATGTTT
>JAUVXM010000109.1 GCA_030603565.1 Candidatus Aminicenantota bacterium | reverse complement strand
CTTTGGTAAAAAAATGGCGATTAAAATTAAAAATGAAAACGAGAAAAGATTTAAATTAACTATTCTTGATAAAATTTTGCATATTACTGAAAATAAATTAATAATAGAAACATCGCCATTTTTTTATGAATAGGTCAGGTTTATATCTTTACTGTTTATACTTAGGAGTTTACAATATACCGATAATGAAAAAAGTCGCATTGATAAGCCTGGGTTGTGCAAAAAACCTGGTTGACAGTGAAGTGATGCTGGGATATTTTGAAGCTTCGGGCTATCAAATCACTCCTGATACAAAATCTGCTGATATAATAATCATCAATACCTGCGGTTTTATAGAACCAGCCCGGTCAGAAGCAAAAGACTCTATCCAAAAAGCGATCAAACTCAAAAAAAATGCTAAGAATAAGATACTTGCAGTTACAGGATGTTATGTCGAAAGATATGCTGAAACTCTAAAAAATTCTTACCCTGAAATAGATATCTGGACCGGAGTGAAAAATTTCCACCATATAATAGACCTATTAGAGAAAAAATCATTTACTCCTGCGAACAATACATTTCTTTATGATCATATGTCTCCCCGCCGCTTATCATCTCCCCCTTCCTGGGCCTATGTAAAAATCTCGGAAGGATGTTCCCATAAATGTGGATTCTGTGCCATCCCGGAAATTAAAGGCCCTTATTTTTCTCGTGATATTTCGTCCATCGTCCTTGAAGTTCAAAATCTTGTTTCCTTGGGGATTAAAGAGATAAACCTAATATCGCATGATTCCACATTTTTCGGGCAGGACAAAGAACTTAAAGAAGGGCTGCCGCAATTACTTGAGAATCTACTAAATATAGAAGATATTGGGTGGATAAGAGTACTCTATTCTTATCCTGAAGAAATTTCTGACAGGCTTTTGGAAATTATGCAGGAAGATAAAATATGTAGTTATATTGATGCTCCTTTTCAGCATGCGGACAGTAATATCATAAAAAAAATGAAAAGAGGCATGGACTCTGTTAGAGCTTTAAAACTTATCAAGAAAGTTCGCCATAAAGTACCTGATGCAGTTCTGCGAACATCTATTATTGTCGGCTTTCCCGGCGAAGGATACCATGAATTTAAAAATCTTTTAAGTTTTATAAGGACTGCAAAGTTTGACCATCTGGGTGTCTTTATGTATTCACCTGAAAAAAATACAAGCTGTTATTCCCTGGGAAATCCTGTCCCTCAAAAAGTTAAAGCAGCAAGAAAGCAGGAAATAATGGAAATCCAAGCAGAAATATCTCAGGAGCAAAATCAGAAATATCTTGGAAAACATCTTGAAGTTATATTTGAAGGAAGCGTACAACAGGACCCCAGCATCCTAGCTGCCCGTACCCGCTACCAGGCTCCAGAAGTCGATGGTTCTGTTTTCATTGATACTGAAGCAGCAGAAAATAAAATAGCAAGTTTGATTCAAAAAGTTGAAATCACAGATTGTGATATTTATGACCTATATGGGGTATTTATATGATAAAATTAATAGCAAAAATTTATGCGACTTTTTTCGGAGTCGGTTATTTCCCTATTGCTCCCGGTACAGCTGCAAGTTTTATTGTAGTTATCTTATACAAATTTTTTCTATATAAACTAAGCTGGCCTCTTTACCTTGCCGCAGCTCTTGTTATTTACATTACAGGAGTAGTGGCATCTTCCCGGTATTCATCCGACCTTAAAATTGAAGATCCCCGTACTGTAGTTATCGACGAAGTATTGGGGCAGCTTCTGGCTGTTTTTTTGTTAGAACCGACGTGGGCTCTGATGATAGCCGGTTTTCTGCTTTTTAGATTCTTCGATGTTTTAAAACCGTTTCTTATCAAGAAAGCAGAAAAATTCTCGCAGGGATGGGGAATCATGCTGGACGATATTGTTGCCGGGCTCTATGCGGCAATTATTATTAACCTATATTTACTAATCTGAATTATTCATAAAAAATGATAGAGAATAAACCTGAATTATTCACGAGTCGAGGTTGCCGCAGATACGAGGCGCAGGGGATGAAGCTGTGGTATTTCACCGCGAATCCGCTGCAACAAAGATGCGTTAAGATCGGCTTGCTCGTAGAGTAAAAAATGTCGATTATAAATTGAGATTACATCAAAAACGAAATGATTATTTGTTTATCCGCAAAAGTCAGTGTAAAATATTGATTAAAAAGATGCAGCATTCATATCGACATTTTTTATGAATAGTTCAGGTAAATTAAGGATCGAGATAATTGCAGTTGGTTCTGAACTGCTTACACCTTATTATCAGGATACAAATTCACTATACTTAACTCGCCGAATAAACGAACTAGGCATGAATATCTCCTTAAAGACTATAGCAAGCGATAATTTGGATGATCTAATATACTGCTTTAAGCAAGCTCAGCAAAGGTCTGATTTGATTTTAACTATCGGAGGGCTGGGCCCTACTCTGGATGACAAAACAAACGAAGCTGTATCAGCTTCTTTAAATAGAAAGCTTATTTTCAAAAAAGAGATCCTGCATCAGATTAAAAACCTTTTCAGAAAAAGAAACATATCCATGCCTTCTGTAAATAAAAAACAGGCCTATATAATAGAGGGAGCAGAAATCCTAAACAATAAAAAAGGAACTGCCCCGGGTTTGTGGGTCGAATTTGATTCCAAAATATTTATCCTTCTCCCTGGACCACCTGTAGAATTAAAAACAATGTTCGAAGATCAAGTCCTCCCACGGCTCCTAAATCTAAGACAGGGATATCAGTCGCGACTTGTTTTAAAAATTGTCGGGTTGACTGAATCAAAGACCGAATCACTGATCACCGACCTTTATCCTGAAGAAAATGGCCTGGAAATGACAATTCTTGCTTACCCCGGACAGATCGAGATCCATCTGACAGGATTCTCTATCTCAAGTCTTAAAAAAGCTGAAAATAGAACCCTCAAATTAAGCAGGCTTATTCGAGACAGGCTGAAAGAACATGTCTTTTCAGCATCTGGAGAAAAACTTGAGGAAGTTTTGGGAAAACTTTTAAGCCGGGACCATTCAACCCTTGCTACAGCAGAATCTTGCACTGGAGGACTTTTAGGCCATCGTATTACTAATGTTCCGGGGAGTTCGGATTATTTTCTTCAGGGCGTTCAGGTCTACTCCAATACTGCCAAAATAAAGCTCCTGGGTATTTCAGAAGCATTAGTTGAAACTCATGGCGCTGTAAGCCAAGAAGTAGCTGAAAAGATGGCTGAGAGGATAAGAGAAAAAGCCCAATCCAGTTATGGCCTCGCAATTACCGGCATTGCCGGACCGGGCGGCGGAACAAAAGAAAAGCCAGTAGGTCTTGTATATACTTCTCTTGCCTGGAAAAACGGAGTTAAGACAGATAAAAATCTTTTCTCAGGTAATAGAGAAATTATAAAATTCCGTTCCAGTCAAAAAGCATTGGACATGTTGCGCAGGTTTTTAATAAAACGGGACTAATATTTTACCATTTGCTATTTTCTAGGTGCTAGGTGCTAGTTTTTAACAATGAAACAATTTACAATTTGCATCTTACTTTATATTATATATATCGACATTTTTTATGAATAATTCAGAAGGAAAAGTTTTGCGGACGTTTATTGCCATCGAGTTGGATAAGGAAATACAATCAGCTCTACTTAGTGCAATTAAAATTCTTAAAGAAAAAGATGATAAAGTTCGCTGGGCAAAACCCTCAGGAATCCATTTAACGCTAAAGTTTTTAGGTAAGATAAAATCTGAATTTATCCCGGAAATTGAATCAGTTTTGAAAAAAACCACAAAAACACACACTCCATTTTCTCTATACATAAAAAGAATTGGAACATTTCCCCTTCGCTCTCACAAACCAAGGATCATCTGGGCTGGTATTGAAGAAAATGAATATCTCGTCTCGCTGCATGAAGAGTTGGATAAAAACCTGATAAAATTAGGATTTCCCGGTGAAAAAAGAAAGTTCCACCCTCACCTCACATTAGGAAGGATAAAATCTTACTTACGTATTGATAAACTTTTATCCAAGATCTCTAAATACCAGGAATTCGAGTTCGGCAAAAAAACAGTTTCAAAAATTGTATTATATGAGAGCATTCTGAAACCGTCTGGAGCCAAATACACAAAAATCATAGAGCAGGAATTAGCATGAAAATTTTATTTTTCCTTTTTGCTTATCTTTTTGGAGCTATTCCAGCCGGATATATTTTATTTCGTCTAACAGAAAAAAAAGATATCCGGAATTATGGCAGCAGGAATATAGGAGCCACCAATATACTCAGGCTGACCGGATGGAAAAAAGCCATACCAGTACTGATATTTGATATGATAAAGGGTTTCCTACCTATTTTTTTAGCGTTAAAATTTTTTCCAGACCATTGGACCCCAATTATTTCCGGTTCGTTAGCCATCCTAGGCCATTGTTTCCCAGTTTATATCAAATTTAAAGGCGGAAAAGGAGTCGCTACGACCCTGGGCGCATACATTGCCCTAGCTGTAAAACCTCTTCTTTGTATCATAGTGGTTTTCTTGATTATTGTTGCTATCACACGCTATATCTCTTTAGGTTCATTAACTGCAACATTAAGTTTTCCGCTTTTTTCTCTCTTGTTTAATGAAAACATCGAGATCTTCTTTTTTGGACTTTTTATCTTTTTAATAATTGCTATCAAGCACAAAAAAAACATAAAACTCCTGATTTCAGGAACAGAAAATAAACTAGGAGAAAAAAGGATATGAAAGCAAGTGTAATCGGAGGTGGAGGCTGGGGCAGTGCTATGGCGCTTCACCTGGGACGATTGGATATCAACACTAAACTGTGGATTAGAGAAAAGGATGTATATGAAAATACTCTCCGGTATCGTCAGAACAAAACTTTTTTGCCCGGTTCTGTTTTCCCAGCTTCAGTCTCGTTTTATAACAACATAAAGGAAACTATTGTAGATACTGATTTTTTGTTCATTGCTGTTCCGTCAAAATACTGCCATAGTATCTATAAACTACTTGCTCCCCTACTCTCTCCAAGACAGATTATTATAAGCCTTACAAAAGGGATTGAAAAAAATTCCTTAAAACGCATGAGCGAATTAATGGAATATATATTTTCGAGTGATTTTGTTCCAAAAATCGCAACACTCTCCGGACCCAGCTTTGCAAGGGAAGTCGCAGAGTCACATCCTACTGCTGTAGTAATTGCTTCCAAGGACCTTAAAACTGCCAAGCTTATCCAGCAAAATGTTTCGAACGAATATTTCCGCGCTTACACTACAGATGATGTTACAGGAGTTGAAATCGCAGGGGCTTTGAAGAACATCATAGCTATTTCTGCCGGCATCTGCGACGGTTTAGAATTCGGTTCCAATTCTATAGCAGCCTTGATCACTCGAGGCATTGCAGAGATATCCAAGCTTGGTGTAAAACTTGGAGCCAGACAGGAAACATTTTCAGGCCTTGCTGGTATCGGAGATCTTGTTTTGACCTGCACCGGAAAGCTAAGCCGTAACCGCTATGTCGGTTTTGAGCTGGGTAAAGGGAAATCTCTTGATCAGATCGTTTCCAAGATGAATATGGTCGCAGAGGGTGTTACCACAACTCTATCAGCCCATCATATTTCCAAAAGAGAAAACATTGAAATGCCTATCTGCGAACAGGTATATCAGATACTTTATAAAAACAAAGATCCCAGGACTGCTCTTAAGGATTTGATGACAAGAAAATTGAAACATGAAAACAATTAGCCTAAATTATTCATAAAAAATGTCGATTATAAATGCGTACTACATAGAAAACGAAGTGTTCAAAGGAGGTATTATGACAATAAAAAAAGCCTTTATTATAGTTACATGTTTACTCTTGGGTTTTTGTGCTTCGGCACAAAAAAAAATGCAAAAAGAACAGGATAACAGTCCACGCTACCAATACAATCTCGGTATTTTCTATTTAAATAATGGACAGCTTGATCAGTCTATTATACATCTGAACAAAACAATCACCCTCAAATCTGATTATGCTTTAGCCTATGACGGTCTTGGCCTGGTTTATTTCATGAAAAGAGAACTCGATAAGTCCGTAAACAATTTTAATAAATGCCTTTCCATTGATGCCACTATCACTGATGCACACAATCATTTAGGATCTGTTTATCAGGAAATGGGGCTTCTTGATAAAGCGGAACTTGAATTCCTCACAGCAGTTAATGATAAATCCTATCATTCCCGTGAATTACCTTATTATAATCTTGCCAGATTGTATCAAATTCAAGAAAAACTACCACAGGCACTTGAATTTATAAACCAGGCGATTATTATCAACAAGCGTTATATAATGGCACATAACTTAAAGGCATTGATATATGAAAATCTTGAAAAATTTGAAGATGCGATAAAATGTTACCAGACTGCTTTAGAATTAGTTAAAAAATATGCACAAGAGGACGCTAGTTCCAAAATAACCCTTCAATATAATCTCGCTGGAGCTTATTTTAAGAACAAAGAATACAATAAAGCTAAACAAATCTTTCTAGAAATCCAATCGCTTGCCACTTCAGAAGAGATGAAAGCTAATATAACCAAATACCTAAATATGATCAAATAATAAGGGGGTTAGAGTTTAAGTCCCTTCCTTCCAGTCTGATAAGTATTTTTCTTGCTCCGCAGTCAGCTTGTCTATCATTATACCCATAGTCTTTAACTTCTTTATAGCGATGCCTTCGTCAATTTCCTCTGGTACTGCATAGACTTGTTTCTGGAGTTTGTCGCCATTTCTGTAAAGATACAGAGCACTTAATGCCTGGTTTGCAAAACTCATGTCCATTACCATAGCAGGATGTCCCTCAGCAGCTGATAGATTTAATAACCTGCCTTGAGCAAGTAAAAAAACTTTTTTTCCATTCTTTAAAGTATATTCTTCTACAAAATCTCTGACCTTCCGTTTTTCTTCCGCTAGTTTTTCAAGAGCCGGAATATCTATCTCAACATTAAAATGACCTGAATTAGCAATAATAGCCCCTTCTTTCATTCTGGAAAAATGTTCGCTGCTTAATACATTCTTGTCCCCGGTAACAGTGACAAAAATATCTCCGATCTCTGCGGCCAAATTTAAAGACATCACTCTAAAACCATCCATAACCGCTTCCAAGGCTTTTAATGGTTCGACCTCACAAATTATCACATTGGATCCTGAACCCCGGGCCCGCATTGCCACTCCCCGGCCGCACCATCCATAGCCTGCTACTACAAAAGTCAAACCGGCGAGTAAAACATTTGTAGCTCTGAGAATACCGTCTATCGTACTCTGACCGGTTCCATAGCGATTGTCAAAAAGATGTTTTGTCTTGGCATCATTTACAGCAATAATGGGATAGTTAAGTACTTTCTCACTGGCCATACTCTTTAAACGGATCACTCCAGTAGTTGTTTCTTCAGTTCCACCGATAATTTCTTTCATAAGGTCTTTACGCTTGGAATGAATAGTGCTCACTAGATCCGCTCCATCATCCATAGTTACTTGGGGTTTGAAATCAAGTACTTGATTCAAGTGCTCATAATAGGTCTTATTATCTTCTCCCTTGATGGCAAATACCGGTATCTCATAATGCTTAACCAGAGCAGCTGCCGCATCATCCTGAGTACTTAATGGGTTAGACGCAGTTAAAGCAACTTGAGCTCCTCCCAGTTTTAACGTTTCCATTAAATTAGCGGTTTCACTTGTCACATGCAGGCAAGCTGATATTTTTACTCCCTCTAAGGGTTTTTTTTCTTCAAACTCTTTTTTTATATTTCCCAGGACAGGCATGAATTTTCCCGCCCATTCAATTCGCAGTTTTCCTTTATCAGCCAGATTTAAATCTTTAATATCATATTCCATAGTTTTCTCCTTTTTTTTATCACTTAAGCTTATATTCCAGCATCCTCTTTCAAAGCTTCAGCTTTATCGGTTTTTTCCCAGGTAAAGCTATCTTCGCTACGACCGAAGTGTCCAAAACTGGCAGTCTTTTTATAAATCGGCCTCATTAGATCAAGATGATCTATCATTTTCTTTGGCTTTAATTCAAAGTGTTTCCATATTAGTTCTTTTATCCTATTTTCCGAAACCTTGGCCGTGCCGAATGAATCAACCATTATAGATACCGGCTCTGCCACTCCAATGGCATAAGCCACCTGAACCTCTATTCGGTCAGCCAATCCAGCAGCAATAAGGTTTTTGGCAATATAGCGAGCCATGTAAGAACCGGACCTGTCAACCTTGGAGGGGTCTTTTCCTGAAAAACATCCCCCCCCATGACTTCCAACCCCACCATAGGTATCAACAATAATCTTTCTTCCTGTAACACCTGAATCGGCAAAAGGACCGCCCTGTTCGAAACGCCCGGTACGGTTTATAAAATACTTGGTGTTCTTATCCATCATTTGCGCAGGAATTACTTTTTTAATCACCATTTCCTCTATATCCACCCGCAGGTCTTCAATTTTTATTTCCGGATTATGCTGGGCAGCTATAACCACAGCATCCACTCGCTGAGGCACATTATCTTGATATTCAACTGTAACTTGAGATTTTCCATCTGGCCGTAAATAATTCAAAATATTATCTCGCCTTACCTGACTAATTCTTTTAACCAGTTTATGGGCCAGCATTATTGGTAAAGGCATAAGTTCATCTGTTTCTTTACAGGCATAACCAAACATAAGCCCTTGATCTCCGGCTCCCTGTTCATGCCCTTCAAATTCATTTACACCCTGGGAAATATCAGGAGACTGTTCATGTATTGAAGACATTACACAGCAGGTCTTATAGTCAAATCCATACTCAGCTTGTGTATAACCGATTTCCTTTACAGTTTTTCTTACTATCTTTTGAAAATCAGAGTACCCATTACTGGAAATCTCTCCTGCTAATAAAACCAACCCTGTGGTGGTCAATGTTTCACATGCTACCCGGCTTTTCGGGTCCTGAGCAATTAGGTCGTCAAGAATCGCATCAGAAATTTGATCGCATACTTTATCAGGATGTCCTTCAGTTACAGATTCGGAAGTGAAAAAATAATTTCCATTTTTACTCATAGTGTTTAGCCTCCTTTATACAAAAACCAAAACAATATTAATTGAGAAAAATAACATAAATAAGTTCTCTTTTCAAGGAGAACCAGTAAAGAAGCATTTGCAGTTCAGACACTAGAGGAGGCTGCGGCATCTTTTGAACACAGGTTAAGCGGAAAGAGAGGATCAAACAAGAAGGCGGAGAAGTTTTCGCACTAATTTCAGAGGATGAGCCATAAGAGAAAGGAAGAATGTTT
>JAUVXM010000014.1 GCA_030603565.1 Candidatus Aminicenantota bacterium | reverse complement strand
TTCTTCTTCTGCGATCTCATCGGGGATATCGACGGGAGCGACTAACTGTCCTGGTTGGATGTTGGATTTGGCCTGGACAGGTTTGATGCGGTGCCTGCTTTTTGATCTGCTTTTCTTTTTTGCCGGTGGTGGTGGAGGAGGCGGAGGAGGCGGCGGGGGAGCGAGAAAAGCGCTGTAGACTTCGACATCAGGTAGATTCGTAGTATTTAAGAGGGGAATAACAACGGCAGCAAGTACTAAACTGGCGTGAAGGAGAAAAGCGAGAGGAAATGCTATTGCTTTCCGGGCTGTTCCCTTCTCGCCACTTATGAAAGAATCTTTAAAAAACGAAGATTCTTCTTTAGGCATTTTCTGCTTTTCTTGTGCGGCCATTTTGATTTACCTCTTTTTTATTTTATTGTCAAAGTAAATTAGAGTATAAAGGAAAATAATGGTTTTGACAAGTTAAAATTATCATTTTCCCATACCTTTTTTTGGTTTAAATATATTTTTCCAGAAGAACAAGATTGAACAGGATTGGTATATGGATGAATAGGTTCCGATGACAACTCCTATCATCATGGTGAATGCAAAGTCATTGATAACTTCGCCACCTAAAAGGAATAGTGTAAATACTGTTAGAAACGTAGTGCCGGAGGTGATTATTGTTCTGCTTAAGGTCTGATTGATGCTGATATTGAGAAGGTCGACAAATTTACGTTTTCTTAATAGCTTAAGATTATCTCGCACCCGGTCAAAGATCACAATGGTATCATTTAAGGAATATCCTACCAGGGTCATAATCGCAGCAATTACCGGGAGGTTGAGCTCTCTGTTTGTTAATGAAAAGATGCCCAGGGTTACAAGCACATCATGAGCCAGGGTCAAGATAGCAGCTACTCCATAAGCATACTTGAAGCGGATCCCTATGTATATGAGCATGCCGATTAGCGCCCAGATAGTTGCCAGGGTGGCTTTTCTTCTCAGGTCTTCCCCGACCTGGGGGCCAACAGACTCTTTGCTTAAAACGGATAAGCGGCTGAGAAGGGCATTTTTTTTGAGATAATTTATGACTTCAGTACTTATTCCTTCGATTGTTTCAAGCTGAGAGTAATCTCGAATTATCCCCATTTGATCGGGGTGGTTTCTGAAGTTTATGATTTTTTCTGCTATATCCCCCCCTTTTTCCGGAAAAGGGGTTTCTAAAAGAACGGCCAAGTTGGTTTGAGCTATACTATTTAAGTCGATAGTACCTTCTTCCAATGCTCTTTTTTCATCTTCTCCCCGGAGCGAATTGACCACCATTCTTCCTATGATCTCATGGGATTCCATGTCCTGTTCAATCAGCTCTATATCCTGCATGGTCCTGATGATAAATTCCCGTCCTGTGTCTCCCAGTTTTTGGATCTTATTGTTCTCAATCCCGGCATCTCTGAGAGCTCCTCTAACTTCGGATATGGGGACCTCATTGGCAAATATAAGCCTTACCATTGTACCCCCTGCAAAATCGATTCCGTAATTAATACCTTTTACTACCGTCATATTGATTATTCCGATTGTGATAAGAATACCGGAGAGGGCAAGGGCTACAAATTTATACTTCATAAAATCGATATTGGTCTTTTTTAAAAACTGCATTTTATATACTCAACTTCCTGTTTTTCTTTGAAACGGTTAAATCAAATATCAGCCGTGATACAAATACAGCTGTAAACATGCTGGCAGTTATACCTATGATTAAAGTGATCGCAAATCCCCGGATAGGACCGGTTCCGAACTGGAAGAGGAAAATAGCGGCAATGATTGTAGTCATATTAGCATCCAGGATTGTTCTGAAAGCGCGGGAGAATCCGGAGGCAATAGAACTAAGCACACTCTTGCCCTGCGCCAGTTCTTCCCTGATACGTTCAAAGACCAGGACATTGGCATCTACTGCCATACCTATCGTCAAAATAATCCCGGCTATACCCGGTAATGTAAGGCTGGCTTTAAAATATGCCAGTGCTCCCATCAGGATAAGGATATTGAGGGTAAGAGCTGCGATGGCATTGAATCCTGCAAATTTATAATAAAATCCCATAAAGACTAATATCAGGATAAGGGCGATAATTATGGAAGTCAGGCCTCTGCGGATCGAATCTGCTCCCAGAGAAGGTCCGATGGTCCTGTCTTCCAGGTATTTGATGCTGGCTGGTAGGGCTCCTGCTCTAAGCACCAAGGCTAAATCTTCGGCTGCTTGCTCTGTGAAACGTCCGTGAATGATTGTATCTCCCGGAGGTGGGATCCTTTCTCCAATATTGGCTACTTCCATCAATTTTTCGTCTAGAATAATACTTAGCGGTTCTCCGATATTTTCTCCGGTCATTTTCGCAAATCGTCTTGCAGCATCCGGGTGTAAAGAAAAGGATACGGCCGGTTTGTTCCATTCATCCGTTGAGCGGCGGGCATTACGCAGATCTTTTCCGACAATTTCGGCAACATTGCTGACTAGGTAATAGCCGCCTTGTGTTTGAGTGGGGTCTCCCTTCATTACTTCCATATTGCCTGGGACTTCTCCCCCATGTTCCTCGAGGAGCTTCTCTATCGTCTCTGCAGGCCCGCCTTTAACCAGTCTAAACTCGAGTAGGGCGGTGGTTTTAAGGATCTCTTTTACTCTGTCCGGGTCTTCCACACCCGGCAGCTCGACGATTATCCTCTCTCCGGTAAGGCCCTGTCTCTGGATGGTGGGCTCGGTTAGCCCCAGCTCATCCACTCGGTTGGATAAAGTCTGCTGAGCTTGTTTAACAGATTGGTCTCTGAGATAGGTTTCGACTCCGGGCTTTAAGTTGACTATGATAGAGGTCTCTCTAACACTGTGATCCCAGTTTTTGAAGTTGTCATCCAGGATGTCTCTTATCTGTCCTTCTTTTTCCGGGTCAAATTGCTGAACAGCAAATTGGCCAACTCTGGTTTCTGATTTTGATATGGATAGAAACTCGATATTTTCCTTTGCAAGTTGTTCCCGGAGGCGGATTATCTCTTGATCGGCCTCATTATTCACAGCATCATCGGTAACAACCTGAAGGACCAGGTGCATGCCGCCTTTTAAATCCAGGCCGAGATGGATTTTTTCCCCGGGCGGATAAAAAAGGAAGGCGGCTAAAAGGATGACTGCTGCAACTAATATGACTTTCCAGCGTAGTTTTTTCTTCATTTTAGATTATAGCCTTTTTTGATATTTTTTATGGATTCAGACTTATCTATTTAGTATTTGTTTTTTTGCCAGCTATTACGGCGATGGCGTTTTTGGTAACATCGACTTTGACGTTGGCGGCGATTTTTACCTCGATCTTATCGGACTGTACTCCCATGACCGAGCCGTGAATTCCACCAGTGGTTATGATCTTGTCACCGGGTTTAAGCTGTTCAACCATCTCCTGGTGTTTTTTCTGCTTTTTACGCGATGGCATAATGATCAGCAGATAAAAAATAACAAAAACCAGAACAAAAGGAATAATTGCCGTAAGAAAACTGCCGCCGGGTTGGGCTGGGCCGGCTGCATTCTGGGCCATTAAAGGTGTGATGCTTGCTAATAACATTTATTTATCCTCATTGTTAATTTTAGTCTTTAAATCCTGATATGAATTTTGTTGAATAGATTGCCTAATTTTTCTGAAGATGTCAAGGTAAAAGTATAGGTTATGAATTGTATTTAATATAGCAGAGCTGATTTCATTTCTCTCATATAGATGGCGTAAATAAGCCCGGGAAAAATTCCGGCATGTATAACATGAACACTGCTCATCCAGGGGCCGGGAGTCATGTTTGTATTTTTTGTTCTTAATGATGATTTTTCCCTGGCTTGTAAACATTGTACCATTGCGTGCGTTTCTTGTAGGCAGTACACAGTCAAAGAAGTCGACTCCCTTGTCAACAGCTTCCAGGATATCCTTAATATAACCGATACCCATAAGATAGCGGGGTTTTTCTTTTGGCAGGAGGGTGCATGATTTTTCCACTACTTTCATAAATTGGGCTTTTGGTTCACCGATGCCCAGGCCTCCCAGAGCATAGCCATCGAAATTGATTTTCATCAGCTCTTTGATGCTCTGTTTTCTTAGATCCCATTCAGTGCCTCCCTGGCATATTCCCCAGAGCTGGTTAGGGGATTCCTGTTTAAGAAAATGTTCCCGTGAGCGCTTAGCCCAACTGGTTGTGAGTCCTGCCGCCTCCTTCAGTCTTTCCCTTGAAGAAGGGTATGGTGCGAAATAGTCCAAGGGCATCATTATATCAGTCTCCAATGTAAGCTGGATATCGACTACATCTTCAGGAGTCAAAAAGATCTTGGTTCCGTCTAGGTGAGAGGAAAACCTGACTCCGTCTTTTTTAACTTTGACGAGAGAGGAAAGGCTGTATATCTGGAAACCACCGCTGTCTGAAAGTATTGGTCTCGGCCAGGAGATAAAGGAATGAATTCCTTTAAGCTTCTTGAAAGTTTCCAGTCCGGGTCTTAAATAAAGATGATAAGCATTTACCAAAATAAGCTGAGCGCCCAGAGTTTCCACCAGGGAGTGGGGGAGGGCTTTAATTGTGCCCTGGCTTCCTACCGGGGCAAAGGCGGGAGTTTCAATGGAGCCGTGTTCAGTATGTATGATACCAGTACGGGCAGATGAGTTTTCCGCAGATGCAGTGACTTCGAAATTTTTAGACATAACCACTCATTATAAGCAAGAAGAGTAGTAAAAGCCAGCATAGGGCCCCTCTTCCTATGATAGCTTTTCAGATGAAGCTGAAAGTATGGATACGCTTGCCTCAGATTCTTAACGCCTCAGAAAAAGAAAATTTGACACAGATTTACGCGGATAAGACTATAACGTTGATTTCTTTTGCCAATGAATCGGCAAAACAAATCAACCCTTCATCACTTCGCTTCGCGAAGTAAGTTAAACTAAAGGTTTACATTTTGGGCCTTGCCCAAAACTGAAAACTGCTTTTTATTTTTTGGATGCAAGCCAAAAAAGAAAAAGCGTCTTTAATCTGCAAAAATCTGTGTAGATCCGTGTCTAATGCTTTATCGCTTTAATCCGCGTCCTCCGTGTAAAATATTGTTTTTCTGCATGTTTTTATATTAATATATAATAATGAGGCGGAAAGGAAAAAAATGAACTTTACCTTATTCGGTTACCCTAAAACCGGAAAAACAACTCTATTTAACATCCTTACCGGTGCAAAGATCGAAATAAAAAGCTATGATAGCGGCAAAAAAGAGCCAAATCTAAGAAGCTGTCCAGTACCTGACACTCGCTTTGAAAAGCTCTGCAGCCTTTATCCTGATAAAAAGAAAAAGCCGGCAGTAATAGATTATACAGATTTAGCCGGGGTTTCTTTCGGAGATGTGAAGAACGATTCATATCTTGACTACCTGAGGAGAGCTGACGGATTGGCCCATGTAGTACGTGGATTTCGTGATGTGAAGATTCCGCATCCCAAAGACATAATCGACCCTAAGGATGATATCCGCTCCATGGAAGAAGAGATGCTGTTGGCAGATCTTATGTCTGTAGAATCGAGACTGGAAAAGTTGGAAAAAGAGCTCAAGCAAAAAAAAAATCCTGAAGGGGAAAAAGAGATGCTTTTAATGAAGCGCCTTCTATCCTCGCTTGAAGAAGGCCGCCCTATACGGGAGGTAGACTTAAGTCCGGCTGAAGATAAGTTTAGCCGCAGTTTCGCATTTTTAAGCAAGAAGCCGCTTTTTCATATGATTAATGTAGATGAAACTGATATTTCTCAAATTGAAAATATGGATACCCCTTTACTTGCTTTTTGTGGAAAGATCGAAATGGAAATACTGGAACTTGAGGATGAGGAAAAACAGCTCTTCCTCATAGAGTATGGGTTAAAAGAACTCAGTGCTCCTAGATTCTTAAAGGCTTCATATGATCTTCTTGATGTGATCACATTTTTTACTGTTGGAAAAGAGGAAGTCAAGGCCTGGACGATAAAAAAAGGTATCTCAGCAGTAGAAGCTGCAGGCGAAATTCATTCTGATATCCAACAGGGATTTATCCGGGCTGAAGTCATACCCTGGAATAGTTTATTCAAACATGGGTCCTTTCAATCTGCCCGCGAAAATGCTGCCGTGCGCTTGGAAGGAAAAAAATATATCATCCAGGACGGAGATGTGATTTTTTTCCGCTTCAATAAATAACTAAAAGCTGAAAAACAAAATTTTACACTGAGGACGCTGAGGACACGGATTTTCGCGGATAAGACTAAGATGCTTTTCATTTTTGGGCAAGGCCCAAAATGTAAACCTTTCACCACTTTTTCCCATTTTTCATTTGCAAATCTCATGACCTCCACAAAAAACATTATTACTTTTCATTTAAGCATAAACTCTTTTATAGAGTTATTTTAGCTTACTTTGCAAGGCAAAGTGATGAAGGGTTGATTTCTTTTGCCAATTTATGGGTAAAAAAAATCAACGTTTTAGTCTTATCCGTGTCTAATAAATGATTTTGCTAACTACCAACTGGCCTTTCTAGCCTTGATTATCGAGACCGAATCGATATAATATCTTTATAAAATTATGAAAAAAGCAAAGAAGCCAAGAGAAAAAAGTACATTTAGGGATTATTTTGAGCTTATAGCCGAGACTATGATATTTGTGTTTTTTGTGATGACCTTTATCGCCCAGGCTTCACAGGTTCCTACCAGCTCTATGGAGGATACCATTCTAATCGGTGATTTTCTCATTATTAATAAATTTGCCTATTCCCGGACTGTATTTCCTTTTGAAAATGTTATTCTCCCTAGAAAAAATATTGAAAAAAAGGACACTGTAGTATTTAAGTCCCTTGAGGAAGATGGAAAAACTCTAGTTAAAAGAGTCATTGCTACAGCAGGGGATAAAATAGAGATAAAAAGCAAACAGGTATATATTAATGAAAGCCCGGTTAAAGAAGAGTATAAGGCCCACAAAGATAATGAAACTTTTAATAAAGACGACTATTACCACTATAACGGAGTGATTCGTGATAATTTTGGGCCGGTCATTGTCCCTTCCGGTCATTGCTTTGTGATGGGAGATAACCGGGATACTAGTTATGATAGCCGCTACTGGGGCTTTCTCCCTCTGAGTAAAATAAAGGGGAGACCGTGGTTGATATATTTTTCTTATGATGCGGAAGAGAATTCTCACTTAAAAACCAGCCTTGGAGAGAGGCTGAAGAAGCTGGTCAGCTATATTCCCAAAGCAAGGTGGAAACGGATATTGCATGTTATAAATTAAATTAGCTTGAATCGGATCGCCGCTGCCCTGTAGGCCTTGTGATGACTTTTCCTGAATTTCCCGGTCTTCCTGTTTTTTCTGGCTTTCCTGGTTTTTTTCAAGCTTGATTATCTTGCTGGAATCCTTATAATACATTTCTTTTAATTATGAAAAAAACAAAGAAGCCCAAAGAACAGAGTACATTCCGCGAATACTTTGAACTGATAGTCGAAACCGCGATTTTTGTATTTTTTGTAATAACATTTGTCGTTCAGGCCTTCCAGATTCCAACCGGATCGATGGAAAAAACCTTGCTTATCGGGGATTTCCTCTTAGTTAACAAGTTTGCATACAGCCATTCGCCCTTCCCTTTAGAAAAGAAAATTCTTCCTACCAAGGAAATTAAAAAAAATGATATGGTTGTGTTTAAATACCCCAAGGACATAACAAAGGATTTTGTCAAACGGGTGATAGCACTTGAGGGGGACAAGGTAGAGATTAAAGAGAAGCAAGTCTGGATAAATGACAATCCAATTATTGAGGATTTTAAAATACATAATGACATCCAGATATATACAAAAAATGATTATTATCGTTATGACGATTACATCCGTGATAATTTCGGGCCGGTTGTGGTCCCTTCCGGGCATTGTTTTGTGATGGGAGATAACCGGGATGATAGTTATGACAGCCGTTATTGGGGATTCCTCCCTCTTAATTATATAAAAGGAAGGCCCTGGGTTATATATTTTTCTTATGAAGCTGAAAAAAATGCCTACCTAAAAACCAGTGTTCGTGACCGATTAGCTAAACTTGTTCGTTTCATTCCGGAAGCGCGCTGGAAACGTATACTGCATGTGATTCATTAGCCTGAACTATTCATAAAAAAATGGCGATGTGCTTAGTATTATTATTTTTTTTCAGTGATATGCAAGATTTCATCAAGAACGATTATTGAAACTTTTGTCTTGTTTTTAATTTTAATAGCCATTTTTTTATGAATAATCCAGGTTAGAAGAAACACCTCACTTCGGCAATTTTATCTCGTGTTCCTCATAAGAAGAAATGTATAGGATCGGTTCATTTTTGAATTCCTCAGTAAAAATTGAGCTATTAACAATCCCATCGATATTTTTTCCTACTGGTAAGCCCAAGTAGTGAAGCAGGGTTGGAGCGATATCAATAAGTTTCATATCTTCGATATATTTTCCCTTGGTGATGTCTTTGCCGATAAAAAAAACGACACCATCGGGAGCATTTTCGTGATAGGCCGATACTTCGGGATTTCCTAATATCCACTCCAGATATCTTTTCCAGAGGGGGAGAGCTTCGGTTCCAAAGGGAGAGAATATAATAATGAGTTCATCGCCTTTTTTAGTGGCAAGGTATCTACCGATGATCTCATCATAATACTGGTAATATCTTTCGATAACAGATCTGAATTTATTTATATCTTCTTGGTTTACTTCACCGAAAAGTTCCGGGAAAGCATATTTATAGAAATATGTCTCTGCAATATTTAGGCCTGGAAGTAGAAAATAGAAAAGGCGTGGTTGTTTTTGCTCCTTAAGTAACATAGCTTCTGTTTCATATTGAACATCCAGACAGAAGGCCTTTTTAGCTAGGTTGAAAATATCATGAGTTTCAAAACGGAGGTCTTTGAAAAAATGATTGAATTTGGATTCAGCTTCTCCTGTGGTTTTTATATGTAATTTTCGATATGGCCCGTCCATCCGGAGAGAGGGTGTTTTTTTAGCATCGAATATATCCCAAATGCTTTTGGAGAATGACGGGGGTGTGATATCTGATGATTTGAGTAGACCGGTTCGGGTCAATTGCCGGAAGAAAATATATCTCGGGGTTACCTGGATTCGTTGTTTGAGATCTAATATAGTATATTCTTTCCAAGACAGCTTTCTGTGTTTGGCGGGAAGTTTTCCGGTATTAAATGAACTGTTGAGGATCAAAGGTTCATTAGGCGTTATGCTTTTTAGTTTCCCCCAACTTCCTTCTTCCATGAGCCAGGAAAAATTCGGAAGTTTTTTTTCTGAAGTCAGGGGGATGATAAAATCTAAGCTTAATCCTTCCATCCCGATTATAGTGGCTTTTTTGTCTATTTTTTTAGTTTCAAGATTTGCGATCTTGTCTAATGTTTTAGGTAAGGGAAAGTTTGCTCTCTGGATAACTGCATATGTCATTGCTGCTGCGAAAAGGAAGAAATAAAGCAGGGCAAATAGAAATTTTCTTTTGTATTTGAAATATCCTATGCTTACAAAAATTCCCAGGACAGATAAGAAAATAAGGGTGGTAAACTGGGTTTTAAGCAGATTAATTGTTTCCGGAATAAAAAAGGAAAAAAAGAGATGATAATTTTCCCGAAAGATAACGAGGAATAGCAGGGTCAGAATAGTGAAGCTAATAATGAGAAAGGCAGGTGAGATTATGGCGATATTAATTTTTTTGCTGGAGAAGTATTGAATGAAGAAAAAAATGAGTATTGAGAAAAAAGTGATGAGTAGGCCGTAAAACATTGCAATAAAAAGTGCAAGCTGGATAAAATAGGAGAGACTAAAAGTAAGGTTGATATTAAGATCAAGGACAAGAAGGGCAATTAGGAAACCAAAAAAAATTCCGCTTATTAGAGAGTTGATTAAGACTTTTAAGAATTTCATTATTTTAATTAATGTCGATATATATAATATAAAGTAAAATGCAAATTGTAAATTGTTTCATTATCTCATTGTTGGAATTCGATAAATAAAAAGATGAAATTCAGGTGTAGCTTATGCTCCCTTCCAATTTTTATTGACCGGAGGAGTTTTATTGCATAATATAATTTAAAAGTGAAAAATTTGGACGTAAGGGAATATCTAACCGGAACAATCGAATCTGTTGTTTTTTATAGTCCGGATACGGGATATACTGTATGTAAATTTTCGTTAGAGGATGGAAAAAGCTTTACTATTATTGGAAATTTCCCTCCTCTTTCTCCAGGTGAAATGCTTAAAGTAAAGGGAAAATGGGAGATCAATCCCAGATTTGGGCAGCAATTCCGGGTGGAAAGTTTTATGCCTGTCCTGCCCTCTTCAGAGAAAGGAGTCGAAAAATTTCTATCATCCGGTATGATTCACGGAATCGGGCCTGTACTTGCAAAACGGATAATCCGAAAATTCGGACTGCAAATAATGGAAATTCTATCTAAAAAACCGGATGAATTATCAGCAGTAGAGGGGATTGGAAAGGCAAAACTTAGGGGAATAAAAAAATCCTGGGCAGAGCATAAGGATATCCGGGAGTTGATAATATTTCTCCAGGAGCACAATGTATCTACTACTTTGGCTACAAAAATATACAAACAGTACGGGCAGAAATCCTTTCACATACTAAAGTCCAATCCCTATCAGGTATGTCATGATATCTGGGGAATCGGTTTTATAACTGCTGACCAAATGGCTTTGAAATTGGGGATAAGCGAAACTTCTCCGGAAAGAGCTAAGGCATTTATTTGTTATCTTTTAGAAAAAGATACAGAACAGGGGCATGTTTTTTCTCAATGTAAAGGACTTGAAAAGAGTTGCCGAAAAGAGCTGGAACTTAATGCTGATCAGTTCAGCTCAGCGCTTGAAGCACTTATCAAGAAAAAAATTGTTATTGTCAAAAAAACAGAAAAAGGCCAAGCTGTTTATTTGCCGTTTTTCTATCATGCTGAGGAAGAGGTGGCAAAGTCGATTGGAAAAATGATTTCTTTACCGAAAATTGCTCCTGAATTTGATATAGAAAAAGCTTTAATAACAACCCAAGAAGATTCCAGTATCCGCTTTTCCTCCCAACAAAAACATGCAATTCGGGAATGCCTGCTTAAAAATCTCCTTGTCATCACCGGTGGGCCGGGTACTGGGAAGACAACTATTGTCAAGGCGGTAGTAGACATCTTTCGTGATTGGGGCCGGGAAATACTTTTGGCTGCGCCTACTGGACGGGCGGCTAAAAGGCTGTATGAAGCAACCGGCAAAGAAGCCAGAACATTACACCGAACCCTTGAGTATATGCCCAAATTATCAGGTTTTCGCCGTGATGAAACGCATCCGCTCAAAGGAGATGTGCTGCTTATTGATGAGTTTTCCATGGTAGACCTGCCGCTTATGTATTACCTTCTCAAAGCAGTCCCCAGAGAGATGAGTCTTATCCTGGTAGGAGATAAGGACCAGCTTCCTTCAGTAGGCCCTGGAACTCTTCTGCGTGATATTATCGCATCGGGGAGAGTTGATATTGTCACCCTGGATAAAATATTCCGCCAGAAAAAAGACAGCCTCATAGTCACCAATGCCCACCGCATCAATCGGGGTGACAAGATCATTAAACCGGAAAAAGGCGACCGTAACTCTGACTTTTATTTCCTGTATCATAAAGATGAGCAAAAAGTGTTCCAGATAATTATGCAGCTCTGTTCAGACCGCATCCCCAATAAATTTAAGCTTGATCCTATATCCTCCGAGATCCAGGTCATCAGCCCTATGTACAGGGGCCTGGTAGGAGTTGATAATCTTAATAGAAAACTTCAAGGGATGCTTAATCCCAGGCAGGATGGGTTGAAATTCGGCAATCGGGATATCCGGATCGGAGATAAGGTGATGCAGATCAGGAACAATTATGATAAAGAAATTTTTAATGGTGATATCGGGAAGGTTACGGATACCGATAAGCAAGCATACAGGATTACCGTTAATTATGATGGAAGAAAGATCGACTATGCGCGGGAGGAAATAAATGAATTGGTATTGGCATATGCAATCTCTGTGCATAAAGCCCAGGGAAGCGAGTACCAGGCAGTAGTATTACCTTTGATGACGCAGCATTATATTATGCTGCAGCGAAATTTGTTTTATACAGCCCTGTCCCGGGCCAGGAAATTGTGTTGTATAGTCGGTTCCTATAAAGCGCTTAATATTGCTATTAATAACAATAAACCGGTAAATAGAAACTGCTTGCTCCAGCAAAAGCTGGAGGCAATTTCGAAAAAAATTCAGAAAAAGGAGAGTTAATTTTTTGGTTTTTCTATTTACCATTTACTATTTTCTATTTACAGATTTTTAACAATGAAGCAATTTAACAATTTTTTGTTTAGGAGGTGTCAATGAAAAAAAAATTATCTCTAAAACTATTGCTATTGGGAGTGCTTGTGGTCTTTGTAGGAATAATCCTGGCTGAGAGCCTGATTATAAAGGTCAAAACTACAAGCCTGAAAAAAGAACCGGTTTTTTATTCTGATACGGTAGCTGTTCTTAACAACGGGGAACAGGTAGAAAAAATCGGTGAGCAGCAGGGGTGGTACAAAGTAAGGACTCAAAAAGGGCAGGAAGGGTGGCTTCATTCCAGTGCGGTTCAGGAAAAAAAGTTTTCGCTTTTAGCAATGAATAAGCAGGTGAAATCCCAGGCCTCTGCAGAAGAGGTCGCACTTGCCGGCAAAGGGTTTAATAAGCAGGTCGAAGAAAAATACAAGGCGAACAATCCTTCCGTCAGTTTTGTCGTTGTGGATAGGATGCTTAAGTTGAAAGTGACGCCTAAGCAGCTGAAGAGCTTTCTTGAAAAAGGAAAACTTGGAGAATTCGGAGGTGGACAATGAGAGCAGGAAAATATGTAAAATGGGGAATATATTTTACGGTAGTTGCCTTATTGTTTGCCGGCTGCGCTGCAGTTCAGGAAAAGTTGGGCTCCCTAAAAATTACCAAGTCTGATGCAGACGCGATTGTAAAGACTTCAAAAGCTCTACGTAAGAGTTTTTCAGAGGTCACGGAAGAGGAAGAGTATTATATCGGAAGAGCGGTTGCTGCCCTCATTCTTTCTAAATATAAAGTATACCAGAACAGTAAGCTTACTGTATATGTCAACCAGGTAGGGAATGCAGTCACTGCTTACAGTGACCGCCCAGAGACATTTGCAGGCTACCATTTTCTCATCCTGGACTCCAGCGAAGTCAATGCGTTAGCTGCCCCGGGAGGATTTATTTTTGTCACTAAAGGCCTTTTAAAGAGATGTAAAAATGAGGAGATGTTAGGCTGTATTCTTGCGCATGAGGTCGGGCATGTCAGTGCTAAACACGGGCTTCAGTCAATTAAAAAATCCCGGCTGATCGACGCCTTTAAGGTTATCGGGCAAGAGGTCGGAAAAAAATACGGGCCGCAGGAATTGTCTCAGTTGACCGAGGTCTTCGAAAATGTACTGGGAGATATCGCTGAAAAATTGATCGAACGGGGATATGACCGGAAATACGAATATGAAGCAGACAGGCTGGGAATCAGGTTCGCGGCAAAAACCGGGTATGCTCCAGGAGGTCTTCTGGATTTTCTGAAGACGATGAGCGATGAAGCAGGTGAAGGCTCGGATAAAGGCTGGTATAAAACTCATCCGGCCCCGCAGGACAGGTTAAAGCGGGCTGAAAAAGAGCTCGGGAAACTCAACTCGATCCCGTTGATACAGAAAGTCCGAACCACGCGCTTCAACCAAGCAATACGTACGTTGAAATAGATACCGAATAGGGACAGTTCCTTTGATTCTTTGATACCATGCTGAATAAAAAGAGTATCCGTGGCTTGCTGGTAGGCATTTCTGTCTTTGCCATAGGTCTGGGCTTATTCTACTTAAAAGCTTTCCGAGTTATGGAATGGAAAACCTGGGACTGGCGCATGCAGCTTTTTTCCAACTCTTCCCGTGCTGACAGCGAGATCATTCTTATCTTAATCGATCAGAATAGCCTGGACTTATATGCGGAGCAGGGCATTTCATGGCCCTGGTGGCGGCAGATGTATATTCCGCTGATAAAATTCTGCCGGCAGGGTGGGGCCCGTGCCGTTTTTTTTGATTTTATTTTTTCTGAAGGCTCGGTCTATGGAGTAGAAGACGACCGTATGTTTGCCGATGCCATAGCTGCTGCCGGCAATGTTTTCCTGCCGGTGTTCCTGAGCAGGGAGGAAAAAGAAACTCCCCCAAGCCAAATATCCGGCATGAAAAGGCTTTCCTTGTCCGGCAGGGAGCTCTCTTTAGATGATGTTAAGTCGATGAAGTCGGCCACTCTACCTATAGAAAGTTTATTAAATGCCTGCCGGGGTGGAGGAAATGTCCAGGTCAGACCGGACAGTGATGGGGTCTACCGTCGCCTTCCTCTCTATTTTTTGCTGGGCGAGGATATTTATCCGGCAGTTTCTTTAGCTGTGGCCGGATTTTTAGGCAGGTATCAGGATGTTCCTGTATCGATGGATGATTCCGGCCGGATGGTTATTCGCTTTCATGGTCCTTCAGGAACTTATACTACTTATTCTGCTGCTGCTGTAATAAATTCCTTTGCCTTTATGGAGGCAGGGGAGCAGCCTCAGATCCCGCTGGATACTTTTAATAATAAGATAGTACTTGTAGGAGGCAGCGCAGCCGGTATTCTTGACCTCAAACCAACCCCATTTTCCTCAGTCTATCCCGGGACTGAGATTCAGGCGACTGCTATTGATAACCTGATAAATAATGATTATGTAAGATTTCCCTCTCCTGTTGTGTTTATCCTTGTACTGGCTCTTATTTCATTGCTTACAGGTTTTGGGACTACTATTATCCAAAGGATCTGGGTTGTCGTTCTGTTTGCCCTGTTATGTTTTGCTATTCCGGCAGTTGTTTCCTGGGTGGCTTTTTTATCCGGATACTGGTTTGAATTTGTAATTCCCGAATTTACCGTACTGCTAAGTTTTACAGCTGCAGTGATGCTCAATTATAATATAGAGGGCAAGCAGCGCCGTTTTGTCAAAAAGGTTTTTCATCATTACCTCAGTCCCCATGTTATAGAGAGAGTTTTAAAGGACCCTTCTCTTCTTAAACTGGGCGGGGAGAAGCGGGAAGTTACGTCTTTCTTTTCTGATATTGCCGGTTTTACATCTCTATCCGAAGGCCTTTCGCCTGAAGAGTTGGTGCATCTTCTCAATGAATATCTATCTGATATGACCGATATTATTCTTGAATCGGGCGGTACCCTGGATAAATATGAGGGTGATGCCATCATCTCGTTTTGGAATGCTCCCCTGGACTTTTCCGACCATGCTGTGCGAGCCTGCCGGGCGGCCCTTGATTGTCAGAAAAGGTTGGCTGAATTAAAGCCCCATTTTCAGAAGCGCTTTGGGCATATGATCTCTGCCCGGATAGGTATTAATTCAGGGCCGGCTGTAGTAGGAAATATGGGTTCGCAGCGGCGTTTTGATTATACTGCCATTGGAGATACTATAAATCTGGCCTCACGGTTGGAGGGAGCCTGTAAACAATATGGAATAAGTATTCTTGGCGGAGAAACTACTTACGAACAAGTCAAAGATGTTATTGCAACCAGAGAAGTCGACCTCATCCGGGTAGTAGGTAAGAAAAATCCGGTGCGTGTTTATGAGATCCTGGACGAGCTGAAATATCTCTCAGAAGAAAAGCATGAGTCGATCGAGGTATTTCAAAGGGCGCTGAGATCTTACAGGGCGTGTGAGTGGGAAGAAGCTGTGACCTTGTTTAATAAACTTAAAGATGATAAATTGGCAGAAGTATATATTGAACGGTGCAGAAAACTGGAGAAATCCCCTCCGCCTGATGATTGGGATGGAGTTGTGGATTTAAAGGTTAAATGAGCAAAAATACAACAAAAGGAGAGTTCCCCTTTATTTCCTGGGGCTCAAGAGGAACGGCTCCGGTTTCAGATCCTAAAAAAACTAAATACTGTGGCAACACGATGTGTTCATCTTTGCATATCCCTCAAAAGGAAAGGATTGTAATCGATGCCGGGACCGGGATAATAGAGATGGGTAGGCAGTTTGAAAATAAAAAAAAAGGTAAGCCGTATGATATCCATCTGCTTTTAACCCATTTTCACCTGGATCATATTATGGGTTTACCCTTTTTCCCGCTATTATATTCACCGGATACCACAATAACTTTTTATTCCCCTTTGCCTCTTAAGAAGACAAAGAAGTATTTAAGTGGCCTTATGGCGGAAAAATATTTTCCCCTAGATTTTCAAGATACTCCTTCTCAAAAAATAATTCATAAGGTACCGCCTCAGACTTTCAGGATCGGTAGGGTCGAAATTGATTCTTTTCCACTTCATCATCCCCAGGGTTGTCTTGCTTATAGGTTTAAATTTGAAGGGAAAACTCTGGTATTTTCCACTGATACTGAACATCCTGAAAAAGGTGTAGATAAAGAATTGGCTGCTTTCTGCAGGGATGCAGACATCTTAGTGTATGACGCAACCTTTACTCCAGAAGACTATTTAGATAAAAAAGGATGGGGACACAGCACTTGGCTTGCAGGGACTGAGCTAGCTGCCGAAGCTGGAGTAAAAAGCCTTTTCCTTTCTCACTTCAATCCTGATTATGATGACCGAAAAATTGACGGGATCATTCTTTCTGCCAGGGAAAAATTTACCCGGACTTTTGCCGCAGGTAAAAAGGATCAGATAAAATGAAACGTTTATTTTTTCCAATGGTTTTTCTTCTCATTACCTTGGGACTAAAGATCAATTCAGTACGGGAAGTGCTGTTTACAGGAGAAAAAATATATCCATACCTGAATGCGGCTTTCTGGTTTTTCCTTGCTGTTTTTGTCATCCGCCTGGGTGATGCTTTGCTCCATGTCTGGTATGCCAGGCGTAAAGTCCAGTTCCCCATGCCAAGAGTCTTGCATACGATCACTATGGCTATCCTCTATCTGTCCGCCTTGTTTATTATATTAAAAGGGGTTCTTAGTATCAATATAACTCCTTTTCTGGCTACCTCAGCGCTCCTTACCATGATCATCGGGCTGGCTTTACAAGGAGTGCTGAGCAATCTCCTCTCCGGCCTGTCTCTGCATTTTACCAAGTCGTTTGGAAAAGGTGATTGGGTCGAAGTTGCTTCAGAAGAGGGAGTTGTGATAGACACTAACTGGCGGGAGACGAGGATCCTCAATCGAGATTCCAATATTGTGGTTATTCCCAACAATACTATGGCATCTGAGAAGATCACTAATTTTTCTTATCCAAACAAAAAAACCGCCCTTACTATTTCGGTTAAGGCTGGTTATAATTCTGCCCCGACAGAGGTGTTTGCGGCCCTGTGTGAGGCTGCGGCTGATGTTCCCTCAGTGCTTGAACGCCCAGCTCCTGAAGCCCATTTGCTGGAGCATGGAGACTTGGGAACTACATACAGGGTGAAATTTTGGATAAGTGACTTTGTCCGGAAGCATCAGATCATGGCGGATGTAGGAAGAAATATATGGTTCCAGTTTAAACGCCGCAATCTCGAAATACCTGTTCCTCTCAGTGATAAGATGAAGGACGTTGTCGGGTCAATCAAGGCTAAACAAGGAATACCCGAAATAGCAGCCAAACAGAAAAGGCTCTTTCACAGTCTGTTAAACTCGAATTTCCTCCGCTATCAGGAAGGGGAAAAAGAAGGGGAGCTGTTGGTTGCAGAAGAAGAAGTGGGCGAGCTGGCTCGGACTGTGCGCTGCCTTCGATTTGCGCCTGGAGAAGTAGTTTGCCGGCAGGGAGAAAAGGGCGAAAGCTGCTATATTGTTATAAGCGGCAGGATAAACGGAGAGATAATCTACGAGGAAAAAGGAAAAAAATATTCTTCGAATTTTAAGGTGGAGCCATACCTGCTTTTTGGTGAGATGTCACTGTTTACAGGTATGCCCAGGACAGCGACTGGGATTATTGATGTCGACTCTGAACTGCTGGAAATAAATGCTGTTGATTTTGCCCACCTTCTGGAACGTAATCCGGCTCTGGCGGAGGTGATGGCTGACCTTGTAAGCAGGAGGAATAAGAAAAACCAGAAGTTTTTAAAGAAAATAAAAGAGCTTTCCGCCCGGGATGTAGAAGAGAGCGTTAGTAAAAAATCCATCCTTGCCCGCCTAAAAAGCCTAATTTCCAGGTAGGAGAAATGGGGACAGGGTACTTTTTTTCAAAGCAAAAAAAGTACCCTGTCCCCATTTCTTCCTGCTATTGCGTTTAACCGGCTTTCTCTGCTAAACTACAGCCGAGAAACTCGCCGCATAATAAAGTACGCCTGTAGCTCAGTATGGACAGAGCAATGGATTCCTAATCCATGTGTCGCCGGTTCGAGTCCGGCCAGGCGTACCACTCCTCTGTAGTTGCTCTTTTTTTTGCTTTATGTTAAAAAAAAGGCTCATACATATTGACATTTTTTATGAATAGTTCAGGTTAGGAGTTTCTGATGAAGAAAAAGTTCAAAAAACGTTTAAAAGGCGATGAATTTATTACAATTGTTAAAAAATCAATCCATTTTATTCAAACTCATGCTAAACAATTTTTATACGGGATTGCCGGCCTGCTAGTAATTTTTCTGATATTTTTGGGAATTAAATATATCCAATCAAAAAATATTAAAAAGGAAAGCCTGATCCTCGGCAATATTATCCATGTGACTGAGGAATTACAGGACAATCCGGAGAAACTTGCTGAACTGGAGGAACTGGGTGGAACGGGTAAATTTACTCGTTTAGCATATATTAATGCAGCCGTATTTTCCATAGAGAAGAGTGATTTTGATAAGGCTATGGCATTTCTTGAGAAGATCCCTGAGAGCAGAAAAGATATCATTTATTATCAAGGGCAGCACCTAAAAGCTCAGATTCATTCTATGAAGAAAGAATATGACAAAGCTCTTGAGATATATCAAAAAATAGAAGAAGAAGATCCTGCAGATTATGCGCTGGATGCAGTGATGTTTAATATGGCTGAGATCTATGAGGAGAAAGGGGAAATAGAACAGGCACTTATGATCTATAATATAATAAAAGATGATTTCCCTCAGACCTACTACGGCTATGAAGCTACCCAAGCAGTTCAAAAGCTTGAGGATAAAAAATAGATCTTCTCTTGAAAAATTAATATAATCGATTATAATAAACTGTTAATTTTAGGCAGTTAATAGTAGGAGGAATGAAATGGCCTTTTTAATTAATGAAGAATGCATCAATTGCGGAGCTTGTGAGCCTGAATGTCCAGTCGAAGCGATTACGGCCGGAGAGGAGATTTATGAGATCGATCCCAGTAAATGCGTAGAGTGTGAAGGACATTATGATGAACCGCAGTGTGCTGCTGTTTGTCCAACTGATGCATGTGTTCCTGATCCGGATCATCCAAAATCCTAATAAAAACTGTAAGGTTTTTTAACTTTAGGTATTAATAGGAGTGATGGAAGTCACTCCTATTTTTTTTTGTATATATTTTAATGCAAAATAAATTCAATGATTTTTCCAACCAGGTTGCTGTAAAAAGGTCTTTTTTTGACACAAAAAGAACCTGGTTGAATATCCTGCTTTTTGCTGCAACCGTTTTTTCCGCATTTTTCGTTGGTATCTCCTGGAGTTTGAGTTATTTGTACGCAGAATCGATAAGCAGAGGAGAGGAGTTAGCTATTAGTCCCATGATTTACCTAGACCCTGAGGTCATTTCCCTCAGCCTTATCTATGCAGCAGTATTGATAGCTATTTTACTTGCCCACGAAATGGGTCATTACCTCACATGCCGTTATTATCGTATTGATGCTACCCTTCCGTTTTTCATTCCTGCTCCCACTTTGATTGGCACTATGGGGGCATTTATTAAAATTAAATCTCCAATAACCCGCAAACATCAGCTTTTTGATATTGGAGCAGCCGGGCCGCTGGCCGGATTTGTACTTGCTCTTCCAGCGATTTTTTATGGAATATCTCTTTCTAAAATCGTTCCTGCGCTTCCACGAGAGGGAAGTATTCTTTTTGGAGATTCCCTGCTCGTGAAGCAGGCGGTGGCTCTCTTTCTAAGAGATATCCCTGCCGGTTATGATATTGTCGTCCATCCGATTGCCTTTGCGGGGTGGGTTGGAGTCTTAGTCACGGCCCTTAATCTTTTCCCGATAGGCCAACTAGATGGCGGACATATTCTGTATGCTTTTTTAGGCCCAAGGTCCCGAAAACTTGCTCCTTGGATATTGGTAACATTTATAGTTATGGGAATATTCTTCTGGGTCGGCTGGTTTGTTTGGGCTATTCTGATCAGTTTTTTAGGGTTTAAACATCCTCCTGTCTTAGATGAGGGGAGTCAAATGTCTCAAGGTAGAAAAATCCTGGGGATTGCAATCATTATTATTTTTATCGTTTCGTTCATTCCTAAGCCGATTCATGGGTATAATTTGTTTGAAATAATAGGGCAATTTATCTAACCTGGACTATTCATAATAAATGCAATTTCTTTATTTTCAACACCTTCCTGTAAGTTATTGAAAACAAAAGAGATATAGATAGTGACCAAATAGTGTGCAAAATGCTGCATGTCCCAGAATTTTCTGCAAATAGAGTTAAGTATGATGGTGTTTATCCACAATTTTTCCACAGTTTTTGTGAAAAAAATAATGATGATTTTGCTGTCTTGTGAATTGATATTTTCTATCATATAATAAGTATCTAATGCCTAATATATTCAGACAAGTCGAAAGCGAATTCAAGAGCTTAAAAAGAAAATTTACCAAAGGAATAATATCTGACCGCGAGTTTAAAGACAAATTAAAAAAGCTGAGAGTGGATGATAAGAAGGGAAAATGCTGGACCATCGGGGCGCGGACAGGAAAGTGGTACTATTATGATGGAAAAAAATGGGTCGAATCACAGCCGCCTTCTTTGCAAGAGGGGAAAGCTATTTGTATTTATTGCGGATATGAGAATGAACTTGAGAATGATATATGCGATTACTGCGGGGGGAATCTGGGTGGAGGAGAGTACTCCTGCCCGAAATGCGGCTGCAAATTGAATTCACCTACTCAGTTTTGTCCTGAGTGTAAAGAGGAATTGAATGCGGACCCAACTCCTAAGAAACAGGATGATTTCAACATAGGGGCAAAAAAAGAGGGTCTGAAGACTGAAGCTGAAAATTCAACATGGAATAAGTTTGTCAACTTGGATTCAGAGATAAAGGCGGAAGAAGAGGCATTAGCAGATGACGGCGGCTCAAATTTTATTCTGCGTTTTGTGAACCCGAGTTCTTTAATGTTCTTTTTTGGAATTGCTGGATTGGTTTTCGGAATTATTGGGGGTGTCTTTACCGGCATCTCAAGTATGTTTCCGGAAGTGGTAGAAAATCTGCCGAATTTCTTACAATCTATCCATGGTCAGCTTCCAGGCGGGATTGTTTTTGGCTTGTTCGGAGGGGCGGCAGGTTTTGTTTGTCTTGGAATATTAGGGTTGATAAATGCTGTTCTTATAAATGTTATAATTTCTTTTTTGGGGGGAATAAAGATACGTCTTGAAAAGTATTAGCGCCCTGTTTTTTTGTTTGACTTAAGTAATTCACGAGTCGAGTTTGCCGTAGATGGTAGGCGCGGCGGGGTTAAGCCTTTTGCTCCAAAGCAAAAGCAATTTGGCCAAGGGAGATCGACTCATCATTTGGGGAATATAGGACTGGGCGCAGAATGTGAAAATCCTGTTTTTTAAGCTGCTTGAATGCTGCCTGGACTAGAAATTTATTAAGAAAAACCCCGCCTGCAAGCACAACAGTATTGGTATTATGCTCCTGCCGACATTTTAAAGCAACAGCAACGATAATGTCTGCCAGGGTATTATGAAATTTTGCCGAGAGCTCAGAAACATACGTTTTATTTTCGATATCTCTAACTATTGCTTTTATGGTTTTCCTGAAGGATACGATATAAGGTCCTTTAAAACCGTCCTTTTCTGAACTGTGGGAAAGTTCAAATTCATATCCGTGGTTTATTCTGGAGTCAGCACAGGATTCCAATAACATTGGTGCCTGAGCTTCAAACTCAACTTCAATTGGAGCCAGGCCGGCTAAAAATGATACAGCATCAAATAGCCTCCCGCAACTGGATGACTGCGGACAGCACACTTTCTGTTCTATCATCCCAATCACACCCTTTATTTTATCCGGGCTGACTTTCATCAAAACGTCAAGCGCAGGAAGATCGCGCCCGAATATATTATAGAGATAGGCAAGTGACATTCTCCATGGTTGTTTTGCAGCCAAGTCTCCACCGGGAAGCGGTAGATACTCAAAGTGTGCGAAGCGTTCATATCCGCTGTAGTCGGCCAGAAGGAACTCACCTCCCCATGCAGTACTATCATTCCCATATCCGAATCCATCCAGGGCGATCCCTAGGACTTTTTCTTTCCGGGCAATATTATGCTCAAGCATAGGAGCAAGTATATGGGCAAAGTGGTGCTGGACTTGTAAATGAGGCACTCCGCTCTTTTCAGCATATCTGGTGGTGTGGAAATCAGGGTGGAGGTCTGAAACAACGACATCCGGCTTGATATCAAAAAGTCGGGATAGGTGAGCTATCGCCTCCTGAAAGTATTTAAAATTCTGGTATTCATCCAGGTCGCCCAGGAATTGACTAGTGATTACATAACCGTTTTTATAGACTGAGATAGTATCTTTTAATTCTCCGCCTAGTGCCAGGATCTGACCGGAATATTTAAGCTGCTCCGGGACTGCCTGAGGATAGGGGACATATCCTCTGGCACGGCGGATAAAAAGCGGCCTGCTGTTGAAGATCTTCATTACCGAATCGTCAGCCCTCATTGATATAGGTCGGTTATGAGTCAGGATATAATCACAAAGTTTTCCAACTCCTTCATTCTCATCTTTCATAATAGGAGAATCTTTCAGATTGGAACTGGTAGCAACAAAAAGTTCGATATCTTCAAGCAAGAGATAATGAAGAGGTGTATAAGGCAGCATAAATCCCAGTTCATTAAGTCCGGGGGCTATTCCCTGAATGTCGTTTTTTTTCTTGAGTAATACGATCGGACGGCGGGGAGAGCAGAGTTGTTCTTTTTCTTCAGGGCTGACATAAGCATAATTCTTGACGGCTTTTATATCCTTGGCCATGAGTGCCAGCGGTTTGTAATTGCGTGCTTTAATCTTGCGTAGTTTCTGGACTACTTCTTTATTAAAGGGGTCGCAGACGAGGTGAAAGCCGCCGAGTCCTTTAACTGCCAGTATATTGCCTGATTTGAGTAGTTCAGCGGCTTTTTTTATGCCTCTGGAGATGTGTTTTCCAGTGCGGGCATTAAGCAGAGTCACCTGGGGGCCGCAGTCCGGGCAGGCAATCGGTTGGGCATGGTATCTGCGGTCCATAGGGTCGGAATACTCCCTGTGACAGTTGCCGCACATCTTGAATCCGGCCATAGTGGTTTTTTCTCTGTCATAGGGAAGGCTGTTGACAATAGTATAGCGCGGACCGCAGTCAGTGCAGTTAATAAAAGGATAGAGGAAGCGTCGGTCTGTTGAGGTGGTCATCTCTTTGTGGCAGTTGTCACAAAGAGATATATCAGGGGATATAAAAACGAAGCTGCGGCCTTTGCCGGTTTTTTTGATATTGAATTCTCTACAACCAAACCATTCGGCTGAACGGATATCGATTTTTTCAATCCGGGCAAGCGGCGGTTTGTTATGTTTGAGGGCTTTGATAAAGTTATTAAAATCGCAGGGAGTCTCCGATTCGAGGTGGATTTCCACTCCGAAACCTATATTTTTTACCCAGCCGGAATATTTAAGGTTGCGGGCTGTTCTGTAAATAAATGGCCTGAATCCGACCCCTTGTACAACCCCGAATACAACTGCTTCTATTGCCTTTAATTTTTCCATACTGAATCAAACTGCTAACCTGAACTATTCATAAAAAATGTCGACTCACGAATAATCCGGGTTAAATAGAGTTATCATTTATCGATATTTTCAATCTGTTTTTTTATGTTATTTTCCCGATTATAACTGCGATCTATCTTGGAATATAATATTGCTAATTCTTTGTGGTCGATCCGTTTATCATTGACCAACCGACCCAGGTTCTGATAAAGCGGTTTTTTGTTTTTATCGATTTCCAGGATTTTTTCCCTTACTTTATGCTTGGTTTTTTCCCATTCTTTGATTTCTTTATGGAATATACTAGTCTCATGCTTATTTTTTTCATTTATTGATTTGATTTGCTGGTTGTATTCGCTCTTTTTATCCTTTTGTTTTTCTGATTCTTTTTCAAGTTTTGTTTTTTCCTTGATCTGTTCAGAAATAGCCTGGTCTATATCCTTGATATCCTTTGCTAAGCATTTGATCTTTTTAGTGCTTTCTTCTTTTTCTGCCTTTATTTTCTCAGCAGATAGGTCTTTGTCATTTTTTATCTCATAGACTTTATTATTTGTATCATTTATCTTTTTAACTGTTGTTTCACGTGACTTTTGATGTTGGATGACTTGTAAATTAATTTTGTTTTCTTTTTCTCTGATCTTTATGAGCCTTTGGTTTATGGCGTTTTTATCGGTTTCCAATTGAGCTTGATTGATATCATGTTTTTTTTGGCTTTTTTCAAGGTTTTTTTTTAAATTCTGGATTTTTTTGTCGCTATCTTTTTGTTCTGATCGTTTGGCAGATAGAATTTCTTCCATTGAGGTCAGTTTACTGAGGACAGCTTCCCCTGTGCTAATTTCCATGCCTTCTTCCCAGCATTTTTGACCTATTTCTAGGATAAAATTTTCCTGCTTAGTTTTTTCCCGTTTTAATATGGAATGAAGCCGGATTTTTATTAGATTTTTTTTTATTCCGGAAAAAAAAGAATCCAACCTCCGCCTCATATCTTTATCCCTGAGAAAAATAAAAGCCAGCAGGAGGATAATGATACAAAGAAGCAGCCAGAAGATCCAGTAAGGGAGGCCTTCTCGTGATACTTCAGTTAAATTTTGGGCTGTGAAAACACTCGCTAAAATATTTTTCATTTTTTTCTTATTTCTGATGGCAGCTTATTCTTATGATTAAGGGAAGGTTTTTCTCCAGCATTCTGAATCGCCCATTCGATAAGATAGATTGCAGCCGGGAGGTTTTCTGCAACAATGGATTGAATGTCTCCTTCAGAGTTGAAAAAACCTCCTTGCAGGATGTCTATTGGTGGAAGTTCAATAGTAAAAGAGGGGATCGCATATACGCCTAATGCCCAATCGGTTGTATCTCCATTGGTTAAATATAGGGTTGAGCTGGCACGCCCATAGTCATAAATCCGGCCGTGTACTGCCTGGATACGCTCAGACATGGCCTGGGACAGTGTGTAAAGAAGATCATCAATTTGAGAAGGTCCTGTTTTATATCCCCAGGGGTAAAGGATTACTTGGGAGAAGTTATGGTAGCTTACCAGGGCCTTAAAGTCATGTTTAGCTACCAATTCGTGTATGGCTTGGGTCTCAGGTTCGGAAAAGGGAGATTGTCCACGAAAGACCTGAGAAATGGAATCGGGGCTGGAGCCTTGGTTGTCAAATCCCCACTTGAAGGCGTAATTGCGGTTAAGGTCGACTCCATATGTCCCATCTCCATTATCCCGTCGGTTTTTCCGCCAGTATCGGTATACATAGATACTGTATTCAAGCCCGTCCGGGTTGACAATCGGTACTATCCAGATCTCGCTGTTGTCAACGAGTGCTTTTATGTCTGGGTCGGTGTTGTAATTGTCAGTAAGGAATTTTGCCAGCATTAAAGGAACCTCGACTGAGATCCATTCGCGGGCATGATGGCAGCCGAGAAAGAGAATTTCCCCCTCATTTTCTTCCGATCCTACCTGGTCGCTGATTTTGATAGCCGAAATATTTCGTTCTTCGAGGCTTGTGCCAATAACATGGACTTTGGCTATCTTAGGATATGTTTCTTCAATGGAAGCAAGCTCCTGTTCTGTTTCCTTGTAGGAATGAAAGCTTCCATTTATTCCTCCTTGGATAGAAGCTGCATTTGTTTTAAAGGGAGGGAATTTGAATGTTTCGATAGAATAGGGGATGTTCTCCTGGTTTAATTTGAGAAGGTCGGATATGTTTGTGACTATATAGATCTTTCCATCTTTTTCCATTAAAAAATCAAGGTGCATTTTTCTAAGTTTTTCTAAAGTTTGCGGATTTTTGTTAATGCTGATAATATCCCAATTTCCAATATCCTGCGGAAAAGACGGAGAGAACAGGAGGATGGCTAAACTGAAGATAACTAATATTTTTTTCATGTTTTAATACCTGAACCCAAGTGTCAGGGTTGCTTTCTTGGTTTTTAAATTATTGCCGGAACCGGTTTCGAAGCCAAACATAAACCCTAAGTCAAGAAAAAAATGCTTTCCTCTGACCCCAAGTCCGGTTGTAAAGTAATGATATTTTGAGGCCGCTTTCTTCATCGGCTGGGGATCATAGCTAAATCCCGCCCAGGCCGGAATTTTTAAAAGATAATTAAAAATCTGGATAGAACTCACATATTCAATACCTGAATTGATTATGACTGTATTTTTAAAATCTCTGTCGAGTTCTTCACCAAAGAAATCGACTTTGTAATATTCCCAATTGAAGAAACTGACATCTAAAGCAAAACTGATGGGATTGGAAATCCTGTAATTAAAACCGGCACCTAAAACTAATGGCTGTTTGAAGCTGCTTTTATGGGATATTTCGATGGATATATCCGTATTTCCTGCCGGAGTGAAGTTACGCAAACGGCTTTCACTGTCAGCTTTCCTAGTATAGGGAGACCGGAATATAGTTGCGAGCATAAAATCCTTGCTGATATTAAAAATAAGGCCGCCGTTAATATAGTATCCCTCAATATCATGATGTTTATAATCGCTAATGGTAATATCTGGCATGAAATTTTTATCTTCCCAGTTCCTCTCTAATGAGCCCTTAACAAAGTTAATCCCGATACCGGCTGAAATCCAGGGATTAAATCGTTTTGAGAGAGAGAGATTTAGATTGTTCAGGCAGCCTTTTTGAGAATACTCAATGGATTTATTAAGATTTTCCCGGTAATAGGATTCGTATTTGGCTGTTGGCCTGCTGTAATTCTCTAATTCTGCCATGGATACTGCTATCCCCCAACTCCCGAAATTATATGATATTCCTATGAGATCAAGAGCGTAGATTGTAATTAGTGAATTTTCTTCAGTATGAAGAAGTCCTGTATTGATGAACCCATACTTATTGAGCTGGGCGGCTTGGATGGATGAATTGAAAGTCAGAGTTAGCTTGGGAAGTTTACTTATCAGCGCCGGGTTAGTAAGCACAGCTGAGCAATCAGTGGTGTTGGTGAAACGCACATTACCCATGCCGGCAATCGAGCCGGTTGCCGGTCCAAGGAGATTCCAGGTCATCAGAGGGGCTTCATCTTCGTACTGACCCAGTAAAAGCTGTGCCTTTAATGTTGAAGGATATAAAATGAATAGAGTAATAATTGTTATTGCGAGCTTTCGAAGGAAGTGAGGCAATCCCATTTTCCATTTACTATTTTCCATTTACTATTCACTATTTACTATTTTCTGTTTTTCCCATTCTAACTTTCTTTTTTATTGTTTGCAAATAAAACCCAAATTCTTTAGACTATATTTTTTCACGGATAGTTCTTGATTTTTGTGAATAATTCAGGTTTTTTTGGAGATGTAATGAGTTATAAAAGTATACGGTGGATAAAGATTATTGGAACTGGGTTTTATGTTCCCGATAAGATTTTAACCAATGCAGACCTGGAAAAAATGGTTGATACTTCAGACGAGTGGATCACTACCCGCACTGGGATCAAAGAGCGTCATATTGCTTCACCGGAGGAGATCACTTCTGATTTGGCAATTGAAGCGGGCCGCAGGATTCTGAAAGATGCCGGTTTAACTGTGGATGATATTGACCTGATTATTGTCGCAACTTCCACCCCGGATACGATATTTCCTTCCACCGCCTGCTGGGTACAGAGAGGCCTTAAAGCTGATCATATTCCAGCATTTGATGTATCAGCTGGATGTACAGGCTTTATATATGGAATGATCTTAGCGGAAAGTCTGATTTTAAACAGGACAAATAAGAGGATTCTTTTGCTGGGAAGCGAGTGTTTGACTAAGATCACAAACTGGAACGACCGCAACACCTGTGTTCTTTTTGGTGATGCTGCTGCCGGAGTTGTACTGGAAGCAACAGAGGAGGATTGCGGAATGCTTTCCTCTTACTGGAAAGCGGACGGAAACTTGGGTGAGTTATTGATACAGCCGGGTGGAGGAGTACGCCAACCTTGTTCCCAGGAAGTTCTGCAGCAAGAGCTCCGGTATCTGAGTATGCGGGGGAACGAGGTCTTCAAGCATGCTGTTAAGTGCATGGGGGAGGCAGCTGTTGAGGTTGTAAAAAAAGCGGGATTGCAAAAGGAAGATATTGATTATTTGATTCCCCATCAGGCCAATGCTAGGATCATTGATGCTACCGGCCGCAGGGTCAAACTTGATAAAGAAAAAGTTATTTCAATTATTCACAAATATGGGAATGTTTCGGTTGCTACTATCCCCATTGCCCTTCACGAGATAAAAGAAAGCGGCAGGCTAAAGCCTGAAGATATCATCGTAATGGTAGCTTTTGGAGCCGGTTTTACTTGGGGTGCAGTGACTTATAAATGGTGATTCGAAAATAGCAAATCAAAGTCATTGTATTATCTAAAATTGTTGCAATATTATATTATATATCCTATAATAATTATCGTATTTATAACAACCTCTCGAAGAGGATAGCCTCTTTTTTAAAATTAGCAGGAGCTGAACATGAAGAGAACAACTAAATCATTAACTATTTTGAGCTTGGGAATTTTGGCAGTGGTATTGACTTTCAATTTTCTTATTGCGAGTGCTAATGATCAGGCTGCTCCGGAGTTTACTCTAATTGCTTTAGACGGCAAAAAGGTGACTCTAACGGATTTTGAAGGCGAAGTTTTTTTTCTTAATTTCTGGGCGACCTGGTGCCCCCCCTGCCGGCAGGAGATTCCGGGATTTATGGAAATGTATGACAAATATAAAGGCGAAGGTATGGAAATATTGGGGGTGTCCCTTGATCGTCAGGGTACGGATATAGTTAAGGCATTTGCTGAAAAAATGAAGATAACCTATCCCTTGGCTATGGCTAATATGGGGATCATGCAGGCTTATCAGCCCGGTCAGTATATCCCAGCCACCATAATAATCGACAGGGAAGGTAATATACATAAGAAACACGTAGGATATATGGACAAAACCCAGGTAGAAAAAATGTTTTTAGAATTAAAATGACGTGGTGTTTCTTTCTTTATTGCTTAACTAGCTCCCCGCCAAGAATAAGCGCTTTTTCGTTAAGCGGTATTAGATCGTGATGACGCTCGGGCAGGGTTTCTTTTAGCGCAAGCAGCACGGATTCTTTTTTAACCAGGTCACTATTAATTTGAAGCAGAGCCCCTAATACCACCATGTTCATGACTTTTACATTTTTAAGCTTTTCAGCTGCAATATTAATAGCTGGGATATCATAAGTTTTGATGTCTTTCCGCTTCGGTTTTTCTTTAATAGTACTGCTTTCCCAGATAAGTATGCCGTTCTGTTTGATTTTAGGTTCGAATTTGTGCAATGAAGGTAGATTTAGAACAACTGCTATGTCATATTCATTAACGATGGGAGAAGATATTTCTTTATCACTGATATTTACCATGCAGTTGGCAGTGCCGCCCCTCATCTCTGGTCCGTAAGACGGCATCCAACTGACGTTTTTTCCTTCTTTCATGGCTGCATAAGCCAGGATGGTCCCCATGGAAAGTACTCCTTGACCTCCGAATCCTGCAAAAACCATTTCCTCTAACATCTATTTTTCCTCCGGATTTTTAAAGATTCCTAAGGGATAATAAGGGAACACTTTTTCTTTGAGCCATTCCAAAGATTCCTCAGGGGTGCACTTCCAACCGGAGGGGCAGTTAGAGGCTACCTCGATAAATGTTGTCCCCAGACCCTGTATTTGGTATTCAAAAGCCTTCTTAATAGCCCGTTTGGCTTTTCTGGCATTAGCAGGAGTATTGCAGCTTACTCTTTCCACATAGGCTACAGCATCGAATTGTGAGACTATTTCGCACATCTTCAGGGGAAGGCCGACTTTTTTTGGATCGCGTCCATAAGGGGAGGTTGTGGTTTTCTGCCCTTCCAGAGTAGTGGGAGCCATCTGCCCGCCGGTCATTCCATATATACCGTTGTTAATGAAGATGAATGTGAAGTTTTCCCCCCGGTTACAGGCATGGATGGTCTCAGCAGTACCGATTGCAGCCAGGTCTCCATCCCCCTGGTATGAAAAGACGATTTTGTCCGGATGCATCCGTTTAATCCCGGTTGCGACTGCAGCGGCTCTGCCGTGGGCCGCCTCCTGCATGTCCACATCCATATAGTCATAAGCAAAGACCGAACATCCAACCGGGCATACTCCGATGGTTTTTTCTTGAATGCCCAATTCTTCAACTACTTCCATCGTCAGCTTATGTGTTGTCGCATGGAAACAGCCAGGGCAGTAGTGCATGCGTTTTTTACGTAACGTTTTAGGTTTTTGATATATGAGTTTATACCCTTCCTTCATGATCGGCTCCTTTCTTGCACAGCAGTTAATATTTCCTTTGGTGTAGGGATTATTCCACCCATGCGCCCGTAAAAATAAACGGGTTTTTTCCCGTTAACTGCCAGTTTGACATCCTCTAACATCTGACCGGCATTCATCTCTACTGAGATGAAAAATTTCACCTGCTTGCGTGCGGCAATGTCTGCAATTTTATTAGCTGGAAAAGGCCATACAGTTATCGGCCTGAACAGTCCCACTTTTAAGCCTGCTTCCCGTGCCATGTCAACTGATTTCTTGGAAATGCGCGAACTAAGCCCAAATGAAACGATGATTATTTCGGCATCGTTTGTTTTATATTCTTCAAAGCGGACTTCATTTTCTTCGATCTTTTTAAATTTTGCCTGCAGCTCTATGTTTTTCTCTTCCATCTCTTCGGGCTGGATATAGAGCGAGGTGAGATAATTTCTTTCCTGTCCCGATTTTTTCCCCACTGTAGCCCAGGGTTTGTCAGGTTTATATTCGATCGGGCTGGGTAGCTGAACTTTTTCCATCATCTGCCCGATTGCTCCATCTGAGAGAAGCATTGCTGGCGACCGGTATTTATCAGCCAGCTTAAATCCCAAATAGACATGGTCGACCATTTCCTGGACCGAATTTGGAGCGAGGACAATCAGATGATAATCGCCATGGCCGCCTCCCTTAGTAGCCTGAAAATAGTCACTTTGGCTGGATTGAATAGTACCCAGTCCGGGGCCGCCGCGTACGATGTTTGCGAAGAGGCAGGGGATCTGGGCACAGGCGATATAGGATATACCTTCCTGCATAAGAGAAAAACCCGGTGATGAAGTCGTAGTCATTACTCTGGCCCCGGCGCCTCCGGCTCCATACATCATATTCACGGCAGCGACTTCACTTTCAGCCTGGAGAAGAACATAGTTGTGTTTGGGCTCTTCTAGGGCCAGATATTCCATTACTTCCGACTGAGGAGTGATTGGATACCCAAAATAGCCCTGCAAGCCTGCGCGGATAGCGGCTTCAGCCAGAGCTTCATTTCCTTTCATTAATTTTATTTCACTCATTTCTTTTATATTCCTTATATTAACTTGCTTTTTTATACACTGTGATTGCTGCATCCGGACAGATCACGGCACAGTTCTGGCATGCGATACAATTGTCTTCATCTCTCATATAAGCATAGTGCAGCCCGTAACTGTTGGTCTCGGATGTCTTTAAAGCGAGACAATCTGTGGGGCAGTTTATCACACAGAGGTTGCATCCTTTACAGCCTTCCACAAAAATTTCAACATATCCTTTTGCAGGCATTGTATTCTCCTATTTAATCCTAAAGTTCAAATTTAAGCACTCTATGCGAGTGGCATTGGATGTTTACAGCCGCGGGCATTGAGGCTATATGGCACGGGAAAGCTTCCACATGCACTGCCAGGGCTGTGCATCTCCCGCCCATACCCTGGGGACCGATTCCCAGGTTATTAATGCGTTCTAGCAGTCTTTTTTCCATATCTTCATAGAAAGGATCTGGATTGTGCGAGCCGAGAGGCTTGCGCAACAGCGCTTTTTTTGCTAAAAGAGCGGAATATTCAAAGCTTCCGCCGACGCCAACACCTACGATAATAGGCGGGCAAGGGTTAGAGCCTGCGGTATCAACTACTTCCACCACAAAATCCTCTAAACCTTCCTTTCCTGCAGCAGGGGCAAACATTCTGACTTGGCTCATGTTTTCCGCACCGCCTCCTTTGGCAATAAAGGTGACTTTAAAAGTATCGCCTGGTTCAAGTTCCCAGTGGATAAAGACTGGAGTGTTATCTCCGGTATTTTTCCGGCGGATGGGGTCTTCGACAACGGATTTGCGCAGGTAGCCTTCTTTATATCCGATGCGGACACCCTCTTCGAAGGCTTCTTTCAGGCTGCCCAGCCCATCCTCTTTATTAAGTTTCACATCTTCGCCCAGTTCGACAAAGAATATAGCCAGGCCTGTATCCTGGCAGAGCCCTAATTTGTCTTTTTTTGCAATGTCTGAATTTTTCAGGATCTGCTCAAAAACAGCTTTACCGGCTGGAGATTCTTCTTTGGCCTGCATATCTTTGATTACTTTCAGAACATCGTCCTGGAGTTCAAAATTAGCCTCCTGTACCATGTCTTTTACTTTATCTCTGACTTCAGATAAATTTATAGTTTTCATATGATACCTCCAAGTAGAATATTATAGATATAAATAATCCTGGCATGAAATGTCAGTTTAAGATTCTTTGCAAACAGTGTCAAGAAAAAATCAGAAAAAAGGGGCAACACGGGTTTTATTTTCCTAATTATGAGAAAAATATAATTCTCTCGCGTCTTTAGTATTATAGGAGGAGAGAAGAAATGAAAAAATATTACAACTTCGAAAACCTCGAATGCTGGAGGCAGGCACGCGACTTGGCAGTTGATATTCACCGCCTTTCGTGCAGTGAATTTATAAACGGTGACCTTGTAATCAGTGAAGGGCTGCGAAAATCGGCAAATTCAGTTATGTCATTGATTGCTCAAGGTGAAGTACTTGGAAATGACGGGGAGTTTGTGAAACATTTGCAGAGTGCAAAAGCATCAGCAGCAGCATTAAGTTCAAATCTAATAATATCTCGTGAAATTGGGTATCTGGCTGAAGGAACTTTTTTAGATTATCAGGACAAAACCACACACGTAACATCACTAATAGGCGGCCTCATAAATGCCATAAAAAAGAATAAGGAATAATAAAACGCTGAAAAAGGAAAAAAAATGGGGACAGGGTACTTTTTTGTTCGAATAAAAAAGTACCCTGTCCCCATTTTGCGTTTGTCTTTAGTTTTTTGCTAGATTCAGGGCCATTAGCTTTATCTCTGTCATCTCTTCTATGGCGTATTTCAGTCCTTCGCGGCCGAAGCCTGACTCTTTGACTCCGCCGTATGGCATATGGTCGATGCGGAAAGTGGGGATGTCATTGACTATCACCCCACCTACGTCCAGTTCCTCAAAAGCCATAAAGGCCTTATTTATATCCCGGGTAAATACGCCGGCCTGCAGCCCGTATATGGAATTATTGACCTCCCGGATAGCTTCCTTATAATCACTGTATTTATGTATAATTGCAACCGGTGCAAATGCTTCAAGCCGGGAAATACGCAGCTTTGGGTCAACGTTTTCGAGTACTGTCGGCTCGAACATAACGCCCTCTCTTTTTCCTCCACATAAAATTCGGGCTCCATTGTTTACAGCTTCCTCTATCCATTCTTCAGTCTGAGCGGCTGCTTCCCGGTTGATCAGGGGCCCTATGTCAGTGTCTTCCTCCAGAGGGTCTCCCATTTTTAGGCGTTTAACTGCCGCGATAAAATCGCCCATAAAACAGTCATATATCTTTTCGTGCAGAAGAATTCTCTGAATGGAAATACACACTTGTCCTGAATAAGCAAAAGACCCAAGCACAGAACGCTTTACAGCAAATTCAAGGTCTGCATCAGGTTCTATGATAACAGCTGCATTGCCTCCCAATTCCAGGGTAACGATTTTCTTGTTAGCTTTCTTTTTCAGTTCCCATCCTATATCAGGACTGCCTGTAAAGGTTATCATCTTAACACGCTCGTCCTCGATCAGAGAATCTGCAGCTTTATATCCGCAGGGCACTGCATTAAATCCGCCGGCGGGATAGCCGCTTTCCCTTATGATATCAGCCAGCAACATAGTAGTTTGTGCTACCTGGGATGCGGGCCGAGCAATGAATGTGTTTCCCGCAGCCAGAGCAGGGGCTACTTTGTGGGCCACAAGATTAAGCGGGAAATTAAATGGCGTGATACCGGCGATAATCCCAATAGGAAAGTGCCGAACCAGCCCCCAGCGCTTTTTTGTCTGAGGACTCAAGTCGAGAGGAATGACCTCACCATTTATTCGTTTGGCTTCCTCTGCCGCGATTTTAAAAGTGTTTACACCGCGTGAGACCTCTACCTGGGCGGATTTAAGCGGCTTTCCGGAAGACAGCACAATGGATTCTGCAAGTTCGTCACTTCTGCGGTGGATCTCTGAGGATATTTTTTCCAGCACCTGAGAGCGTTCATGGCTGGAAAGTTTTTTCGTCTCGGAAAAAGCTGTGTGGGCAGCTGCTATTGCTTTTTCTACCTGGGATTTTCCGGCAAAATGGACTTTAGCCGTAGTTTTTCCGCTAAAAGGCGATTTGATATCGCGGATATTTTCACCTTCTTCCCAGTTCCCGTTTATTAGAAGTTTATATTCTTTCATTTTTCCTCCTTTTAGGCCAAAGGACTGCCTCCAAACAGGGGACACTTTTGTGTATATAATAAATTTCCTCTCAAGGCAAGGCGAGAAAGAGAAAAATGTTTCATGGTTAAATTGTTAAAACCAGTAAATAGTAAATGGTAAATAGTAAAATCAACTGCTATTTTCCATTTCCCCTTTTTTTCAGCAGTATGGCAGTAAGATTTTAACCATTTTCCATTTGCCATTTTTCGCTTTTCCTGCCTTGTATTTACCCCCTCATAGGAGTAAAATAAATTATGTTAAATAAGAATAAACAAAAGGATAATTATGACTCAACTTGAAGAAGTGAGAAAAGGTAATGTGACCCCTGCTCTTAAACAGGTCGCAGTAGAAGAAAGCCTTGCAGAAGAAGAAGTAGCGGAACTTGTAGCATCAGGCAAAGTTGTTATTCCTCTTAACTCTTGCCGGGCTGCGATCCATCCTGTGGGGATAGGAGAAAAACTTCGTACTAAGGTCAATGTCAATATCGGAAGTTCCGAGGACTTCCCTAGAGTCGAAATTGAGCTCAAAAAAGCGGAAATGGCCTTGAAATATAAAACCGACACCATAATGGACCTCAGTACAGGCGGAGATATAAATGATATACGCCGCCAAATCCTGGATAAAGCCCGAATTCCTCTCGGTACAGTGCCTCTCTACCAGGCAGCGATAAAAGCTATCGCTGAGCATGGAACGATTGTAGAGATGACAGAAGAGGATATATTTTCGGTCATAGAGCAGCAAGCACAGGAAGGAGTGGATTTTATGACTGTCCATGCCGGCCTCACCTCTAAAGCCATAGGCCGGCTCCAAAACCAGGGTCGAGTGGCTGATATAGTCTCCCGGGGAGGTTCTTTTCACTTAGCCTGTATCCTGCATACCGGAGAGGAAAATCCGCTTTATGCTCAGTTTGACCGCCTTCTGGAAATCGCCTATAAATATGATATCACTCTCAGCTTAGGTGATGGCCTCAGGCCGGGTGCGACCGCTGATGCCACTGACCGGCCTCAGATTGAGGAACTGCTCACTCTTGGTGAACTTGTTAAGCGAGCCTGGGATGCTGATGTCCAGGTCATGGTCGAAGGACCGGGTCATGTCCCGCTTGACCAAATCGAAATGAATATCAAACTCCAGAAGCGGCTCTGCCAGGGTGCACCTTTCTATGTGTTGGGCCCGCTCGTAACCGACATAGCAGCCGGATATGACCATATTGTATCCGCTATTGGCGGGGCAATAGCTGCTTCTGCCGGAGCTGATTTTCTCTGCTATGTGACCCCTGCTGAACATCTTGGCCTTCCCTCTGTAGATGATGTACGCGAAGGCACTATTGCCTCTCGTATCGCTGCTCATGCCGCTGATATTGTCAAGGGGGTAAAAGGAGCGGCAGAACGTGACCTCAAGCTTTCTAAAGCACGCAAAAATCTCGACTGGGAGACCCAGGAAAAACTTGTCCTTGACCCGCATAAATTTAAGGAAATACGGAATAAACGCCGGACAAAATCAGAGGCCTGTTCCATGTGCGGTGATTTCTGCGCTCTGCGTATAGTTTCAGATTTTCTTAATCCTTCTGGAAAGGCTGATGAATGACAAAACCTTTTAATAGACTCCTTTTCGGAACCGCCGGGGTTCCCAGATCAACTCCCGGGACCTCTACCTGCGAAGGTATCAGCCGTGTATCCGAGCTTAATCTTGATTGTCTGGAAGTAGAATTTGTCAAGGGAGCAAAGATGGGCCTGGACACAGCCCGCTTAGTCTGTAAAGAGGCTGAAAAACATAAGATCACTCTGAGCGTACATGCTCCCTATTATGTAAGCTTGAATTCGCCCCGCGAGGGCATCCGCATGATGAGTCAGAAGCACCTACTGAGTTCGGCCCGGCTTGCAAGTGAGATGGGGGCGCGGTGTGTTGTGTTTCATCCCGGTTATTACGGAATTAATAAACCGGAAGAGGCATTTAAGACTATCCGCAAAGGCATAAGCGAAGTCGTCTCTATCCTACGCAATGAAGGCAGCCCTGTAATAATGCGGGCAGAGACCATGGGAAAACGCTCCCAGTTCGGTTCGCTTGAAGAGATTCTGTTTCTTTGCCAAGAAGTAGAAGGGCTGCAGCCCTGTATTGATTTTTCCCATCTTTATGCCCGCAAAGGCGAGGCCAATTCCTATCTGCATTTCTATCGCATTCTTACCAAAATCGCTAAAAAGTTGGGGGACGAGGCCCTGCAAAATATGCATATTCATATCTCTGGTTCTTTGTTTGGTGATAAGGGAGAGATCAAGCATCTAAATCTGGATGAGACTGATTTCCGCTATGATGAATGGGTCCAGGTGCTTAAGGATTTTTCTGTCAAAGGTATGGTTATAAGCGAAAGCCCGGACCAGGAAACAGACGCCATAATGCTGAAAAAACTGTTTTATGGATAATTTCATTTTCCATTTACTATTCACTATTTTCTAAGTATCATATATATCGATATTATTTATGAGTAATTCAGGTTTTTATTTGACCGTGATCAGAACGCGCCTGTAGCTCAGTGGATAGAGTGTCGGTCTCCGGAACCGATTAAAGGGGATTACTTAACTCCTTTAAAATGAACTAAATACTATATTTATCAGAAACTTATATTGTTTCTGTTATAGATTCTGATAGGTCTATTTATCCCAATATAGATCTCTATTGGACACTATATGGACACCAGATGAGGAGCGCTTTTCTTCTTTAAGCCAACTTTTATAATTGGCGGTTGCCACTTGACATCTAGTTCCCTATTTGATAACATTCAGTTCCGTATTGGAAATTTCATCCATTTATAATTAAGATTTAATCATCAAAATAGAAAAAATTTTATAGGTACTAGGATGTGGGAAGAAATACTTGACGATATTGATTTAGAATCTCAACCTAAGAGCTTTCTAAACAATCTTCCTTTTTTTAGAGAAAGGATAGATTCCTTTCTTATTTTCTTTATCATCATAAGCAGCGTTTTGATCTTAATTATTTCTCTTAAATTCGGGGTTTTCCACTTTTGGGCTGAATTTCTTGGTAGCAATCTTTTCCTGAGAATTTCTACTTACCCGTTATTGTTTTCGGTAACCGTCATTGTCTCTGGTATGATTTTCCGCACAATTCTCTGGTTTCGTTATAAACCTTTAACAGTGAAACCTGGAGAAAATTTGAATTGGCCTTTTGTTTCTGTGCTCATGCCGGCATTGAATGAGGAGGAATTGATTACGAAAGCTATAGATTCCATTTTTGCCAGCAACTACCCTCAGGATAAGCTTGAAGTTATCTGTATCAACGATGGTTCGAACGATTTAACTTTTTTTTATATGAAGAGGGCAAAGTCCAAATATGGAGACAGGCTAAAATTAGTTAATTTTAAACAAAACTTAGGTAAGAGAAAGGCTATCTATGTTGGTTTGAAAAAATCAAAAGGAGAGGTCATCGTCGCTGTTGACACTGATAGTAAAGTTGGGAGAAGTGCTATCAGGAATGTCGTTATTCCTTTAGTGAAAGATAAAAAAACGGGGGCTGTAGCGGGAAGGGTTGCTGTTTTAAACGAAAGGGAAAATTTTCTGACGAGGATGCTTTCCATTCGCTATGCCATCGCCTTTAATTTTGGCCGCGCGTATCAAAGTGTCTATGGAGCTGTTTTTTGTTGTCCTGGAGCTCTCACTGCTTACAGGAAAGATGTCTTGTTGAGATTCATCCATGAATGGGTTAACCAGAAATTTTTGAATACCCCTTGTACTTATGGAGAAGATAGAGCTCTTACCACTCAGATTCTTAAGGCAGGCTATATGACGAGATTCCAGTCAAACGCCGTTGTCTATACCAAAGTTCCTTCCGAGTTTGGTCAAATGAGTAAAATGTATCTTCGTTGGGCGCGCAGCTATATTCGAGAATCAATTCTTTTTTCTAAATTCATGTTTTCAAAATACAGGAAGAAACATCGGGTCTTGCCTGTATTTGATTTTTTCTTTTTGCATCTTCTTCATCCTTTTCATATTTTTTCTTTGGGGATATTGACTTACTCTTGTTTCGTTCATCCTGTGTTTATTCTGCGTTATCTTGCTTTGCTGGTGATTGTTTCTTTCTTGCTTTCTCTCTATTATCTTCGAACCAATAAAAGTCTTACCTTTCTTTATGGAATTCCGTATGGTGTGATGGCGGCCTTTTGTCTGTGGTGGATTATTCCTTATGCAGCCCTTACGATGAAAAATCAATCCTGGCTGACCCGGTAAGAAATAAATTTTCTTACAGCTACAAAAAATAACCCTCCTCCCAGAAAGAAGGAAAATCCAAACAGGAGCCATTTGAATCCTGCCCTTCGATTCTGGTATTGATCTTGAGGAAAAAATCTTCAACTGTTTTGACATTCTCCTTTTTAAATAGTATAGAATGGTATTTAATGAATCAGGGAGGAAGTCTCATTACTGAAAATTTTCAGCCAATAAATTTAGATACGCCATTCATTCAGTCAATTGAAAAGGAGAAAACACATCTGGGTTGAGAACACCCCTGAGAATGAGCTCAAAGGATTTAACAGGTAACTTAAAACTTCCGTGGACGAAGTCCTCCCGATGCTAAGGAAGATGTAAAATAGTGAGAAAAACCTTAACGGAAAGGAGCTTTATGAAAAATAAGATAGAAGAAACAACGCTTCATCAAAATGGATTGAGTCGTCGAGAGTTTATTGGCGGCTCTCTTGCAGGCCTAGTGAGTGTGGGACTTCCAGGCCGACACAGGATTTATGGTTCGGGATCACCGGCTAGCAGCAAAGAATTAAAAATAAAAGGATACCGCACTCTAGGGCGCACCGGATTCAAGGTGTCTGATATCGGACTCGGAAGCGGTGATATGACTGATCCTGCCTTGCTGGAAGCAGTTCTGGATGCCGGGATAAATTACATCGATACAGCTGAGAGCTATAGAAGAGGAAGTGTGGAGAAGGCTATTGGAAGTGTCATAAAAAACCGCAACCGGAAATCTGTTTTTATAACCACCAAGCTGGAATTGCAAAGAGATAAATCCAAAGAGGCCTTTATCGAGAGGGCACGCAAATGTCTCGAAAGACTGCAGACTAACTATATTGATTGCCTGATGATCCATAAGTCTGAAACAGTCGAGCAGTTGAAAACCGAAGGGTTCCATGCTGCAATACGCGTACTCAAAGCTGAGGGGAAGGTACGATTTTGCGGCCTTTCCAACCACGGTTCCCAGATGGAGGATGTTTCTGAGACCATGGAAAAGGTCCATCTCGCTGCAGCAGAGGACGGCCGTTTTGATGTTGCCCTGCTCGTATATAACTTTCTGCAGAGAGATATGGGAGAGAAGATATTGAAAGCTTACAAGAAAAAAAATATCGGTGCTACAATAATGAAGACAAACCCCGTTTTAAATTATCTGGAGATGAAAGAGAATGCTGATAAATTGAAGGAAGCAGGAAGAAAGGTTCCAGAGAGGCTCAAAAATCTTATTTCAAGGCTCAACGCAAGAGCGGACCAGGCCGAAGCCTTCAAGAATAAATACAACCTGACTAATCACAACGCAATTAGAGATGCCGCAATCAAGTTTGTTCTCAGCAATCCCTATGTGAGTTCTGCCTGCCCCACTATAGGAAATTACAGCGATCTGGAAGCTTACGTTGCCTTGTCCGGAACAAAGTTCGGATTTGAAGAGCGTAAGAAGCTGGTTGCTTACAAAACCACATTCGGTGAGTTTTACTGCAGACATGCCTGTGGCGAGTGTGAGTCATCCTGTCCTAACGGAGTGCCTGTAAACACCATCATGCGTTACAATCATTATTTCAAAGCCCAAGGTCGTAAAAAAACAGCTATGTTCAAATACGCTAATTTTAAGCAGAATAAAGCCGACCGCTGCTTTGATTGCACGGGCTATTGCGAAGAGGCCTGCCCATATGGAGTTCCTGTCCAGGGTTTATTGGTGCTGGCCCATATGACCCTCTCCCCAAACTTCACGGATTCGACCTCTTTGTTCGGCCGCATTCAGTCTTAAAATTCGGGGATGAAACATAGACGCTTGAGATGTAGGCAGGATTAGTTAAAAAACCACTCAGCTTTCGGGAAATCTTTACGACATTGGCATTCCTTATTTGGTGGTTTTCCATGTTTTTGGGAACTCGGATCAGAGTATTGAAGTTTTCGTGGTCTTCGGCTCAGTAACAACAGTTAATGAAGGAAGCACCAAAATTTTGCTGAGCCCTACCTAAAAATTGATCCATTCAAAAATATAGATTTTTGGCCTTGTATACTCCTTTACTGATCTACGAACTGCTGCAGTGTCAAGCTCCCTAGTGAGCGATGAAGTCGAAAATTGTTTAAGTCAAAACTTGATTCCTTTCTATCCTGAGGATAGATCAATTGGGAGGGTAAAAGAATCAATCTATAAGTTCTTTGAAAGAAAATTAAAGATGCATTATGCGGACAGGTGGGAAGAAATTGTACAGATTGTTCTAAGCGATAAGAACTCTCAGCATTTTATCAATGTATTAGATCATGCAAAGGAAGACTATCTTAAAGAGCTGGTTAAAAGAGAAAGTGAATTGATTGATGTTGAAAATTGGAATATTCCAGATAGTCTTCCTTTTGGTAGCGAACATGCAAAAGAGAATGTAAAAAAATCAATTATGCAACCATTTTTCAGTGATAGGAGATGGAAGACAGAAATTGCTTTTATTGAATATTTAGAGAAATCGGAATCAGTTGATTGGTGGTATAAAAATGGCGATAGAGATGCGACATATTTTGCAGTCCCTTATGATAATGGAGAAAAGAAACCTTTTTATGTAGATTTCATCGTAAGGATGAAAGACGGCAAGATTGGCCTGTTTGACACTAAAGCTGGATTAACAAGGCAGGTTGCTGGTCCAAAAATTGGAGATATTGTCAAGAGTTGTGTATGAAAAATTTCTGAGCGCATCCTTATATTCCATTTAAGCCGCCTTTTCCATAACACCATCAGCGAATGAGACACCCCGAATCAAGTGGGCCAGCATTTGCGAATTATTCAACTTCCG
>JAUVXM010000118.1 GCA_030603565.1 Candidatus Aminicenantota bacterium | reverse complement strand
GGAGGCGGATACATATTTATGCTTGCCAATTTATCTCTTTGACGATTAGCTCTAATGAGCCGAAGGGTGGTAATATAGATATTAAAATAACACCTGGAGGCTCAAATGGACAAGGATTATTTTAACAGGGCTGATCTTTATTCTAATTTTTAGTCTAAGCGGACAAGAGGCGCCCCGGAACTGGAAAGCCAAAACCCTTTGGGAGAGTAAGGAAAAGATCCAGAGAGTCATTGTTGCCGATATCAACCCCAAACATAAAGGAGACGAAATCATATCTGTAGCTGCAAATGGTGAAGTGGTTTTTACATATGAATCCTCTGGTAAATGGGTAAACGATATTCTCTGGGTTGATGCTGAATCTCTTACAGGCGCGGCTGCAGGTGAATTGGATGCCGCTCATCCGGGAAAAGAGATTATCGTCGGGGGCACAAGGGGCGTTGTGGAATTAATCCAGTTTGATACCAAGAAACACCAGCCAATATTTGACAAAGGGGGTTCGCTTCATGGGCTCTCAGTCGGAGAACTCAATGCAACCTATCCCTCTCAGGAAGTGGTGGCTGTGGATGAGGATGGCCAGCTCTTTGTTCTTTTTAAAGATGGTGATTGGAAATACACTCTTCTTCTCAAAGACACGGGCCGCCTAAGGGATACTGTCATGGGAGATTTCGACAGGACTCACCCGGGGCTGGAGGCGCTGGTGGTCGGTTCCTCAGCCAAAGTCATCCAGGTATACTCAGAAAACGGCAATTGGAAGACCAAGACAATCTACCAAGCCTCAGAGTCACTGGGCCGGGTCGCAGCTCTCACAGCCTCTCATGTGGAAACTTTTCACCCTCTACCTCCTGGAAGGAATGCGTAGCAGGCGGTTATTCAAAAAAGGTCACCGGAATCTTCTATGAAAAATAAGGCTCCTGGATGTATGGCCTGTCTTAAGGAATGCCCTTTTGATGCACTTGAAGTTGAAGAATTTTTATCTTCTGTTTCTTATCAATAATATTTTCTTTAAGCTATCGCTAAAGGATTTGACTCGGGTAATTCTCCTTAAGCATTGAGAGAAATAAAAAAAGCAGCAGGGACGGCTTGAATGCTATTTAACTTAATTTATTCCTTTTTTATCAATTTAGTTAAATATTGCAAGTCATCAAGGTCCTTAAATCTTTTGGCTGCTTTCTTATTTTTTATCAAAGGTTCTAATCCGATAAAATTAACCAGGTATTTTTTTTCTTTGATTCTTAATTTTTCCACAGTTCTTGTTTTCCAAGCTTCATCAAAAGGCACAGCATCAATTGAATTGATAAGATCAATTCTGTTGGGGGGAACACCAAATTGGAGAATCGTCCCTACAGACAGCAATTCATCAGGAGTTTTAATCCCGGGGATGGCACCTCCCCAAAAACTATCCAGAGCATCATAAAGCCTTCTGGCATTGTCTGGTGATATTTCATAAAAAAAATCTACATCTCCAGTAAGCCTGGCATACCCATAATAAATGACCGCTTCACCGCCCACAATAACATACCGTACTTTATGAATTGAAAGCAGTCTGATGAATTCCAGGATATCCGGAGAAAAATAAGAAGATTGCATTATTTATACTTTATGTAACGAACATCAGGTGTATTTTCTCCATAATATCTCACCTTAAGCAGTTTGGCTATTTTTTGTCTTTCTAGGGAGGTTAGTCTAATTTGCTGTTCAATGTCCCATGCTTCAGCTTCTTGGAAATTCCTAGCTTTGTGTAAAATCGTTTTCATTTGACCAACTAATTTTACCATCTTTGCCGGATAAATGAAAATTTATTTTGTTTAAGAAATCTAGCCCCTTATGAGGCCCGTCCCCGTAATTTATTATCTTTTCATAGATTTTTGGGTGATTGACCGCCTGAAACTTTTATGATATTGGTATAAAAAGACATCAAGGAACGGTAAACTTAGACTATAGGAATTTCTTTTTTCTGTTGATGATGATTTATCCTCAATAATAGGGGGGCAGGAAGGGTCAACTGCGCCTCATCCAAGGAAAGCTGTCTAAGCGAGAGGATAGGCCGGATCATATACTTACCTATCTGCTCAGCTCTGAGCCACAATCAGAACACTTTATCCGCGCGAATCCACACTTAGGATTACCGCAGTCCAAGTACTTATCAACTACTTCCTTAACAATGGGACGGAAATAACCATACTCACGCTCAAATCTTGACTCATAAGCCTTAAGGATATTCAAATAGTAGATATATTCGAAAAGAAAGAAAAGATTATTTACATTTCCTGATAAAAGCGCAAAGTTAATAATTAAGGAAAAGTCTGGAATTAGGGAACTAATCTACTTGTCAACTCTGCTTTTTTTTCATATAATTATTTGAGAAAAAAGCAAAAAGGAAATATTTTCATAAAAATGAAAAAATCTACATTTTTCTTTCTTATTTTTTCAATGGCTTCAAGTTTTGTTTTTTCAATCCAGCAGCAAAACCTGGATCTTTTAAAACCGGAGCAGCATAAAGTCACAGTCCGTCTTGTTCTGGTGGATGTCATCGCATTGGACAAAGAAGGAAAAAATATTACAGACCTTACCAAAGACGATTTTGAAATTTGGGATGAAAGGAAAAAGGTCGAAATCAATTCCTTGGATCTTATCAGCTACCAGATTGTTGAGGCAATGAAGAAGGAACAGGCAGGGGAAGAGGAAGTAAAAGGCCAACCTACTGTGATAAAAAGAAGAAGTAAATTCTTCGTCGTTTTTGATTCTATTAATACCGTAAAGAGAATGCTGGACCGCCGGAAACCTGAATTGACGGAGACATTAAGTTCGTTAGTTGGCTTAGGTCACGAGATCATGATTCTTGAGTTGAGTACAAGTGAAGGGATTAAAGTCCTTCAAAACCTGACTTCAGATAAACAGCTTATCGCTCAAGCTATTCAGAAAGCATCGGGAAACATCTGGATCGAGAGAGCGAGCGATACCCTCTCGATTCCAAATATTATCATGCTTGAACGTCCGGAAGTGCGTAAAGCTTATATGCGAACAGTAAGAGCGCAATATCAATATGAGACTCGTATCCGCTTTGAAAAGACAATCTCGAATCTTCTTTCCGTCATGAACACGATAAAAGATTATCCCGGAAGAAAACCGGTGCTATTCATTAGCGGAGGATTTCCCACACTATCGTTCAGTACAATTTATGATGCCTTAAAAATAGGTCGAAGTGATAATTTTCGACAGTCAGCTCCTGTCCACTCAGAAATAGAAGCAGCGAAAATTAAAGATCCATTCAGGATTCTTCAAAAAACCAAGCGCCGGGGCGGAAGTGATATCTTCGCGGATCTTATCAATTTTGCCAATAGTTTCAACATTTCATTTTACACCTTGAATCCTGATGATTACCTGAGACATGTTCTGCCGGATATTGCCTATGATAATTATCCCCGGGTTGTAGGAGTAAGTGAGTTCAGCAAAGTGAAATATGGGGATACAGTATTCTACAGGGATGAGAATGCAGAAATAAAGAAGAATGAGTTGTCGAATTTAAAATATCTGGCAAAGGAGACTGGCGGGGAAGCATTGCAGGGTGGGAATAAATTCAAAGAATTCCGCAAAACAATCAGCCGAGACCTGAGCTACTATTATGAATTAAGCTTTTACCCCCGGAATAAAAAGGCAGATGAAAAGTATCATGCTCTAAAGGTTAAGGTCAAAAGGCCGGGCATAGAAATCCGCTTCCGCAAAGGTTATTATGATTATTCCAGCGCTCAGAAAGAGTCCCTACTATTTGCCTCCGCATCTTTCAATCCAGGACTTTTCAAGGATATCTCATTCCAGGCAAGGGCTGTGCCTTTTATAGCCGGGAAAGAAAAATTCATACTATGGATCAATCTGGCTTTACCGGTAAAAGACCTGCTTCTCAATGGAGATCCACATGAGGAATTAAAAATCATCAAAATCCATTTTTGGGTGGATAATCCCCAAGGTGTACAAGCGTATAAGGCTCAGCTTAATATTCCGATAAACCTGTCAGAGTCCTTTCGTGAAAGGTTGAGCAGAGTTCGGTTTTTCGGATATAACACTCGATCGAATAAGCTTCATCTTGATGAAAATCAATACAATATAATTTTCACTCTCTATGATGAAGAAAGTGATCGAGTAGGGACTGTTGAGCAAACGATGAAGATCCCGGTGTTAGATGAGCTTGCAAATGGAGACATCACTAGCGTTGTTTTCGGACATATGGTTGAAACCGGAAAGAAGGATAGAACTTTTTCTATCTCAATGAAAGACGGCTCTCTAGCTGTGGATACATTCAGATTTCATCCTATGGGAACCACTCAGTTCAACGCTCACGAAAACATCTATTTATTCCTGCAAGTATTCTCAAACGAGGATAAAGTCAATTTAATTCCTTATTTTGAGTTAACAAAGGAGGAAGAAGTACAGGGGAATCCGGAAGGCGTGCTAATTAAGGAATCATGGAATAAAAAAGCAAAAGTAAAAAACATGATAATTCAATTAAATTTTCAAGGTTTCAACAAAGGGGAATATATGTTTATTATTAAAATGATGGATGAAAATTTTATTGAGAAAACAAATAGAAAAATTAAGATTAAATTATTGTAAATATTTTTAGTTATCTATTTATTAGGCAAATTATATCAGGGAATGTCCGTTTTGAGGCTATTTCCTAACTTGTTAATACCAGGATTAGATTCATTGTTTCGTTTCAACTAAATCCGGATCACTCCTAATACCGATAGGAATTTATTTTTTTGTTAACAAACATATCCAGTCAATTGAAAGGGACAAAGTAACCCTACTGCAACTAACCTGGATTATTCACGGGTCGAGATTGGTGCAGATGCAAGGCATGGCGGGTGAAGCTGTGGTTATCCACCGCAAACCCGTCATAACGCAGCAGATGCGCTGAGATTCGGCCCGCCTGAAAGGGAAAAAATGCCGATAACAAAATTGAAATATTACAGAAATGTCACAGAACAAAGTTATGGCGGAAATTGTTCGAATAAAAAGCCGGACTGGATTATATATAAGAAGTTATGTTAGGTTATCGGCAGTTTTTATGAATAAAGCAGGCTAAATCAGCCCAGCAAGAAAACAATCGGCTGAAATCACATGTACGTTGTTAATATAACGATTTATACCTGATTCCTTTACGACTTGATAAACATAAGGGATTTTTAACCTATCCCGGAAATAAAGAAGGGATTTGGATAAATCTATACTGGAAAGTTTAGCTTCAACGGCAAACCACGGTTTCTTATCGATAGTTACAACAAAATCCACTTCCTTTTTATCGACATTTCTGAGGAAATAAAGCTCTGTCTTGAATCCCTCATAATCATAGAGGTAATGGCACATTTTTAACAAATGCGCAGCTACCAGATTCTCGAACCTGTCAGGTATACCTTCGACTTCTGACCAATCCCAAAGATAGAGCTTCGGCTCTTTTTTAATCGATCTAACAGTTTTTCGGACAAAGGGATAAATCCGGAAATGATAATAAAAAGTTTCAAGAATACTCAACCAGTTAGAAACAGCCCGATGACTTACCTCAAGGTCTTCTCGAAGAGAATTAATAGATAAGAGCGAACCCACTTTATCCGGCAAAAGATCACTCAACAACTTCATATTCCCAAGGTCTCTTACCTGTTCAATGTCTGTAATATCTTCCCGAAACATTCTTTCAATTTTTTCGTTGTGCCAACGGCGAAGGAACCTCGGGCTTTCTTTGAGCAATGGTTCTGGAAAACCCCCAAATTCAAAAATTGCATTGAATTCGGACTTGTAATACTTATCTTCCAAAGGAAGTTCTTGAAATAATGCAATCTTGTTTTTTTTATTCAGTAACTCAGCCAAGGAAAAAGAATGCAGTCGATAATAATGATATCTGCCTTGGAGTGAGTTCCCTCCTCTTCTATATATGTCCAAACGGGCACTCCCTGTTACAAGGAATTTGTATTTTCGTTTGAGTTTATCATATTCTCCCTTGATCAATGTTTTCCACTTTTTATACTTATGTATCTCATCGAGGATAATCAACTCCGCATTACCCGGCCAATTTGATCGCATAATATTTCTTCGATCAATTCGGTTATCCCAATTATAATACGCAGCATTTCTAAATTTTTTTGAAACAATTTCTACTGCAAAGGTTGTTTTCCCAACCTGTCGTGCTCCGCCAACAAAAACCATCTTTTCATGGAGATCTTTAATGATACATTCAGTTAAATATCTATCTTTTATCATGAATTTATTATACTTAATTAAAATTATAAGATCAAATTTTTTTGACTATAAGCAAATTTATCAGCTAATAATTTTGCTTACAGGCTAATTTCTTTGTTCTCAAGTGAAGCTTAAATTACAAGACTAGGAGAGGAAACCTATTCTTACTATAGAATTCTTTGCGATTTAGCATGTTATTCCACTACGATGACGATTTTCTCTCATTTATAAGATTGAATACAGCAAAGCCCAACGCTTTGATGTTCGATTTGATGAGAAGGAAGATCTGTATATTCTCGAGCCGGAAAAATAATAATAGCTAATTCAGATTCATTGTGAGAATCAGCTGGTCCAGATTTTTTTTATAGTATATTCTCTAACTCTGTACTTATTGAACATTTTTATAATAAAAGGTTCTTTTTCCGCGTCTAGTATCAAAACACCAGGGGCGATTTTTTCTTTTTTATTGATTAATTTTGATTTAGATTCGTACAAATTTCTTATTAGCCCTCTTTTATCTTTTTGCTCTACACCTTTCAACGAATAGGAACAAATTAATTTAGGTTTTAAACTTTCCTTTAAATACTTTTCTAGAACAGAATCTGTTCTTGCCCAGATAACAATTCCCTCTTTACTTACTTCCCATAAAAAATCAGGTTCAATGTCTTTTTCTTCTATATTATAGAAAGTTAATGAAAAAGGATGTGACATATCATATTTCTTGGAAATATTCGAGGCTATTGAATGAGCTATATTCGATTCTTCCCCTAATTCAGGATTATGGTCACTTTTAGTAATAAGAAGCAAATCGATATCGCTTTTCTTTGAGACATCTCCTGTCACAGCAGAGCCAAATAATATTATCCCTATTAAATTGGGTATCTCATCCGCCCTTTCAACAAAATCCATTAGGGGGATTTTAAAATCTTCGTAAATACTCATTTTACCCATTCTTCAACTTTATCGATTAATTCAACGCATTTCTTAACTATGTCGCCATTCCCTTTCCCACCATACCATCTACCATGTCTAAACGTTTCAATTGTTTCAAAAATCTCTGCAATTCTGTCTTCACCCAAATTTCTAAGCTCCTTACATAAACCTACATGTGTGTTCAAATGTCTTCGGTGTTTCTTTTCCATTCCGTAAGCAATTAGATGCTGAACAGTGCCATAAGTTAATTCAACAATAGCCACTACATTAGCTCCTCTTTCGTCAGGCAATAACTTTTTAAGACTCTTTTTAATCTCTTCTGCTTTTTTCTTATGCCCTTCAGCTTTCATTTGTCACTCCGTTGACAGTATTATACGATTTTTCATTAATATGTCAATAGGATGACAGTGGCAGGATTTCCCCCAATAATAGGCAATAGAAAGGCTTAGCTTAATATTTTTCAATCAATTACATAAAATCATAAGTGCAAAAGATTTATGAAGGAAGCCTATTGAGAATTCAACGATTCGGCTTGAAGATTTCCTGTGTTTAATCAATATTTGATCAGGACCGGTTTTCCGAATCCCAGCTTCTCCAGAGGTTCCAACTGGGTTGCGGCATCTCCGACGATCAGATAGATCATCCTGTCCGGATGGATGTATTTCTGCGCCAGTTCTTTAAGCCGCTCCAGGGTCATATTCCTGGCGATCTCTTCCTGCTTTTTGATGTAATCATCCGGAAAATCGTACGTCACAATGGTGTCCAGCATGCTCATCAGCGAACCCAAGGTTTCGAACCGCCTGGCATTGGATTTTACAAGGGCGCTTTTCGTAAACTCCAGATCCCCGGCTGAAACACCGTCCCTGTAACTGGTCATCGAATCCTTGAAGATCTGGACGGATTCAAGCGTCACTCTTGATTGGACCGAAGATGAAGCAGCAAAGGGACCGGGAATAAAAGACCCGCTGAATCCTGTCCGAGCGCCGTAAGTATAACCTTTCTCTTCTCTCAGAATCATGTTGACTATGCTGTTAAAACTGCCGCCCAGTTTGTAGTTCATCACAGCCGTGCCCGCGGCCGACCTGCTGAGGATATGTTTATCGCCATAGACCAACTTGTGTAAAAGTCAAGGACTTTTACATCACGCTCAAATCTTGACTCATAAGCCTTAAGGAAGCTGTCAATGTGATGGAAAAGCACCCGATACATAAGTGTCCTCTCCGGATGCCTGTCTGCGTGCGGTCACGCACAGGCAGGACGCTGACTATATACTCTGCTCATGGCAGAGATTGTGATTCAAGAAACACGCCAAAAGGATTA